>JADLHM010000043.1 GCA_020848745.1 Deltaproteobacteria bacterium
CGACCCTGCTTCGCCGTCATGGCATCCCGCTCGGGAGCGAGGACCCCACCGACGATGCGGTTGCGGAGGAAGATGCCGGGGCACTCGCGGCGCTCGCTGCCGCGAGCGTCACCGGACGGAGCCTCCTCGGCGCGGCGCCCGGGGCGCGTGTCGGGCGGGTCGGACGCACGACGACCGCCCCGCTCGCCAAGGTCGCGTCACCCTGGCACGCCCGCGCCGCCGAGTTCGATCTCCACGGTGGCCGCACCGTCCGCGCCGAGGACCGCCGCGCCCTCGAAAAACTCTGCCACTATCTCCTCCGTTCGCCGCTGGCCCAGGAGCGCGTCGAGCTCCTCCCCGACGGGCGCGTCGGTCTCACGCTCGCGCATCCCTGGGCCGACGGCACGCGCGCCCTGGTCTTCGGTGGCGTGGAATTCCTGGAAAAACTCGCAGTGCTCATCCCCAAGCCCAGAGTCAATTTATTGATCTATCATGGTATTCTCGGCGCCCGGGCGCGCCATCGCGCTGCCGCCATCGCGCAGGCGGTCCCGCTGGAGCCCACGCAGCCGACGCCAGCGCCGCCACTCCCCCCGGTGACGGCCGCCACGCCGCCGAGCCGGCCGTCACGTCGCGGATGGCTCTGGGCCGACTTGATGCGCCGGGTTTTCGAGATCGACGTCCTCGCGTGCGATTGTGGCGCCCGGCTCCGCTTCGTGGCCACCCTCGAAGACCCGGCGGTCGTCCAGCGCATCCTGCGGCACCTCGGTCTCCCGACCGACACGCCGGTCCCCGCGCCTGCTCGCCCACCACCCGCGGTCGGAGACGACCTGGCGTTCGCGTTTCCCGCGTAGCACCCGCCCGGGTGTCAGCGTGCTCCCCGCGGCAATTTGAGATCGCTTCCAGGCGATCGATGCCGCGGTGTATCTTGACCGAGCCGTTCGCAACATGGGATGTGGGACGGCACCACGGCGGAGCGGCAGCACGTTCCATCCGGGCCGCTAATCCGCCCCGTCGTTGGAGAATAGGGGAATAGGGCGAAGTTCGGGAACGGGGCGTAGGTCCGATAATCGCCGATTATGTCGACTCGGCGCTAATAACGACTTCTACCGACTAATAACGACTACCAACTACCAACGCCGCCGCCGAGGGCCTGAACTCGAAGATCCAGTGGATTCGCTACACCGCACGCGGCTACCGCAACCGCGATAACTTTAAGACCGCGATCTACTTTCACTGCGGAAAGCTCGACCTCTACCCACACTGAAGCCGGAAGAACCAATATACAATATAATAAGGTGCAATCCCCGTCGGGGACGTTGCCTCCCATGGCCTGGACGCGGCCTGTACAAGTAGTGGTTGTCGCTCTCGTGGCCACCCTGCTACCGTCGCTCTCATGAAGTTGCCCGTGATCTTGGAACGCGACGAGACCGGCATGATCGTCGCGGAGTGCCCGGCGATCCCCGGTTGTGTCAGCCAGGGACAGACCGAGGATGAGGCGATCGCGAACATCCGGGAGGCCATCATCGGCTGCCTCGAAGTTCGTGCGGAGCAGGGCATGCCCCTGACGGTCCGCACGGTCGAGGTGGACGTCGCCGTTGCCTGAGTTGCCCGTCGTCTCGGGCCAGGAGGCGCGCCGCGCTTTCGAGCGCCTGGGGTGGACGTTTCGCCGGCAAGTCGGCAGCCACATGATCTTGACCAAGCCCGGCAGCATCGCGTCGCGGTCGATTCCGAATCATCGCGAGCTGGCGCCTGGGATGCTGCACAAGCTGATCCATCTCGCCGGGGTGAGTTTCGAGGAGTTCCGCGCGGTGCTCGCCTGACCTTCGATTTCCGTCCCCATCTCCCTGGTTCCAATCCCCCTTGTAGTCGGTGTCCGCTGCTACGAAACCCGATATGGCCTGGCGCGAACGCATCGCCCTCAGTCAGGCCGAACGTGCTGGTCGGGAAGCCCGTCATCAAGGGCACGCGCATCTCCGTGGAGCTGGTGATCGATCTCCTGGCGCGGGGCTGGACCCCTCAGCAGATCGTCGAGCAGTACGACCACATCACGCTCGACGACGTGCAGGCATGCCTCGTCTACGCGGCGAGGTAGTCGCGGACCTCGATCTTCACGCCAGCCTGGGCCGCCGCATCTGCCGTTCGGAGAATCTGTGAAGTAGTCGCCTCGTCGAGGTATTCCTCGCCACAGTTTTCGCAGACCTCGGCCGGAACGCTGCGGACGACGACGGTCGTCTCGCCACGGTCGAGCGAGACCGTGATGCCAGCCCGTCGGGTCCGTCCGTTCTTGCAGATCACGCAGTTCATGAGGGTTTCCGTTTCGTGAAGCCCGCTTCCCAGCGAATCGCGTCGGGCTCGTACACGGTCACGACGATGATCTCCTGGCCGCCGGGGATGTCGGCAGCGACGACGTGGAGCGGCCGATCGCCCCGCCAGCCGAGCACGAGTCGGCTCGGGTAGGGAGTGTCGTCGGGGTACTGCTCGATGACCTGTCCGTCGTCGAGTACATGGCGCACGTCCTCGGGGCTGATCCCCCGCTCGAACATCCGCCTGATCGCGTGGAGGCGAAAGACGAGTCGAGCACCGCTGCCTACCGCAACGACCGTAACGAGTCGATGGTGGCGGTGTCAACGCAGCGAATGACCATGCCTAGATCGCATCGACCGTGGCGCTGTCGTCGTCGTCCTCGTCGTTCGCGAACCCGTTGCCGTGGTCCGAATCGGGGTCCGGCTCGCCGGCGCCCTGCACCTCCGCAACGTTGGAGCACTAGGTCTGGGATCGCGAACTTCGACAGGGACAGGTCGATCACTGGAGAGGCCGTGGAATCGTCATCGTCCTCGGGAAACTCTGATCCGTTGGCGGGCACTGAATCGGTGTCCTCCTGGCCGGCGTTCAGCACCTCGGCCGCGTTGACGAGTGAGCTTGACGAATACCCGAGACCGCGGGCCCGGAGGATGAGCCGTCCGGAGCGCCGGCCGAGCTGGAGTCCATCCTGGATCTGAACGCGCCAGGATGCCGCCAGGGGGCGCCGTGCATCGATCCGATCTTCGGCCCGGTCGGAGACCATCGCGAGGTCGGGGCCGATCCGGTCGATTCGTTCAACTACTGGACGTTGACGACCATCCAACGGCTCACGAATCGAGCGTGGTCGGTGGACTTCTTTTTCGGCCGCGTCGGGGCCGACAATGCATCGGATGACAGCAAGCACGGATTCAACTACGCGCGCGCCGTCCGCGGTGGCTGGTGATCTTCGTCCTCGATCTCGTACCAGCGTCCACGCAATAGAAAAGACCGAGGGCAGCCCGTTCACACGTGAAGCCGGAAATGCAGCACGTCGCCGTCCTGGACGACGTAATCCTTCCCTTCGACACGGAACACGCCCGCTGCGCGGCAGCCGGCATCGCCCTTATGATCGCCGACCCGTATCCGCGGCTCTTCGTGTCGCGCGACCAGGTGAATCAGGGCGCCGCCATCGTGCTCACGACCGTCGGGGTCGCGCGTGAGCTCGGGATTCCCGCGAGCCGCTTCGTGTATCTCCGCGGCTACGCCAAGGTCGCCGACCGGCCGCTGCTCGATCGCTCCGACCTCGGCGCGTATCCAGCGGCCGAGCTCGCGGGGAGAGCCGCGCTACGCGCGGCCGGCATCGGCGTCGGCGACGTCGCGTGCTTCGACCTGTACATCTGCTTCCCGGTCGCGGTGTCGAGCGTCTGCGACGCGCTTGCGATCGCCGAGGACGATCCGCGTGGGCTCACCGTGACAGGCGGGCTTCCGTATTTCGGCGGCCCTGGCAACGACTACGCGCTGCACGCCGTCGCCAGCATGGTCGAGCGGGCGCGGCCGGGATCGTTCGGATTCGTCGGCGCGAACGGCGGCATGCTCTCGAAGTACTCCGCCGGCGTGTACGCGTCGTCGGCGGCGCCGTTCGTGCGCTGCGACAGCGGCCCGCTCCAGGCCGAGCTCGACGCGCGCCCCGCCGTGCCGTTCACGGAGCAGCCGAGGGCGGGCGACCGTCGAGAGCTTCACCGTCGTCTACGGGAAGGAGGGGCGGCCCGCGACCGGCGTCGTCGTCGCCCGACTCGCGGACGGCGCGCGGTGCACGGCGACGACGAGGAAAGACGACGCCGAGACGGTGGCGCGCCTCTGCGGCCACGCCGACCCGCTCGGGGCGATCGTCGAGACGAGCCCGGGCGGCGAGGAGCCGAGCCAGTTCGTGTTCGCGTCGTGAGCCGCTAGCGGCAAGCTCGACGACGAAAAGCGGGCGGTGGCGTCGGAGACCAGCATGACGGCGATCGCGAATCGGGTTCGCCCGAGGTGCGATGCGACCGTGAGGGAGGTCGGGTAGCAAGGCTTGCGCGTGACTCGGAGGCGTCTCCTACGACTGTCCCGCCTCGAGCGATTCCCAGGCCGTTTCCGCCGTACGCGGAAGGTGCGCACGCAGCGCTTTCAGGCCCCGACCGAAGAGGCGTCGCGCCGACTTCGGCAATGCATCGACCGCCTCGCCCAAGGCGCCAGGGAATTGCTCGGTGAGCGCATCGACCAGGACGGCGGCTTGCTGGAGATCCTTACCGGTCTTGGCGCCGGCGGAGCCGCGTAGTTGTGAAACCAAGATCTTGTGGGTCGCGTAGCGTTCCGCTGCTGGAATGCGCACCTCGGCCACGCCGTGCGCGCTGAGGATGGGGACCATCTGAGAAGGACCGAGCAGGTACGCGAGATACGGGAGACCGGTCGCGTGCGCTTGGAGCTCGGGCACCGGGATGACCGGGTACTTCTCGTTCTTCGACGGCACGAGCAAGTCGACGCGAAATCGTGACACCCCGCGCTCTTTGAACGAGACGGCGGGCGCACGGCGATCGAGCTGCGGTACCTCGACGAACTCGACCCCACTCTCGCGAAGCATCCCGAGGAAGCTCGGAACCTCGGGCAGTGCGAGACGCTCGCCGCGGGCGATGTCGACGTCTTCGGTCGCATAGGCGACGGCACGCACACCGAGGGCATTCAGGAGCGCGCCATACGCATGCGTTCCGATGAGGAAGCCGCCGGCTCGGAAGACGCCACGATTGTGCAGGCTCGCGAGCGTGAAGAACGCTTTCTTGTCGACGGTGGCGTAGCCCGAGCGCGCGAGCAGCCGCACACTCGCGATGGCGGCATTGGCCGACGCGATCTGTAGGCGAAGGTTTTGGACACCGGCCGCCGACTCGGAATCATCGGTTTTCCCGACGTACTGTTCCCGCCGCGCGCCGCTCGCATCGGAGTAGCGGCGGACCCAGAAACGCGTCCCCTCGGCATTGGTACGTTCGGCAATCGTCCCGGGTGTGCCGAGAAGCACCACCGGAGTTTCGGATGCCTGACGCGCGAGCTCGCTGAAGACGAGAAACAACGCGCGTTCGTGCGGTTTGGTCAGATGGAACATATCCCACCTCCCATGAGAAGGTGGGATATGTTTTGTCATATCCCACAACGTACGGTCAAGTGGGATACGTCAGATCCCGCGTCTACCGCTTCGTCCCGAAGAGCCCCGCTGTGGCGAACGGTGGCAGGGCTGCTGGTGAGCGACGTCAGAGCCAGCGCACGCAGCCGCTGGCCACGAACCACGGCGGCGGACTGTCGCCCCGGGACCACGTGCCGAGGCTCGTGATCGAACCCGTCGAGGTGGTCGCGAAACCCCAATACGTGTGATCGATGCATCCGGAGGGACAATCCCCGGAGCCTTCGTCGAAGACGTACGTGTATGTGGTGCCCGCGATGGCGGCGCAGACGTCGCTGTGGTCACCGAAGATACTATTCGGTTCGGCCGAGGTCACGTGCGAGAGGCCCGCATACTCGCTCGCGAGCAGCGGCGCGTTCATGCGGTGGCTGAACTCCAACACATAGAAGGAAGGAATGCTCGGACTGATCGACGTGAGCCCATAACGCGTGTTCTGACAAGCCCAGGCGTCGTAGGTGCCGGCGTCGACCATCGCTTTGCCGGCGTCGTCGAACGAGACCAACAGCTCGTTCGCGCGCCAGCTCTCGAAGGCTTCGATTCCCCTCACCTCCGGATAGGCGCTGCGGATGGCCGCCAAGTCGTCGCGAATACGGGTATATACGTCCGGCGCCGCGACGAACGCTCCCGACGCCTCGAGCGCGAGCTGCTCCGCCTCGGCCACGGGATAGGGCGAAAGTGCGAGCGCCGCCGCGCTCGCGAGGCCTTCATAACCCTCGCAACCCGAGACCGAGCTGCGGAGACACTGCTGAAAGCCGTCCGCCACGTTCGCGGCGCACTCGGCGAGGTCGGGCGCGGTCGCGCATCCCGTGAATCCGGACGTGGCGTCGGCGGCGCAAGCCGGACACCGCGCTCGACAGGCGCCCACGGCGGCTGTGCAGGCGTCGCGCGATGCTCGCATGATCGCAAAACAGACGGCGGGGTTGTCGGCCGTATCGGCGCACGACGTGAACGCCGCCTTCGCGGCACGCACGCAGGCGCCCTCCCTGCCGCAGCTCTGACGGCAGCTCGTGACATGGGGCTCTGCGGCAAGCGCGGGGAGAGCCGTCAGCCCGACAGCGAAGCCACACGCGACCAATACTGAGCGAATCCGGGAATCCACGGCGACCTCCTCATTCGTTGCGCATCGATCGGCACAGTCCAGGAGACGCGGTTCGTCGAGTCCGGTAATTCTTCGTTAGAGGCGACATCCTCGCGAGTCAACGAAAAATCGACGGCGGTTCACCGCGGCAGCCGGAGGACGTCCCACAACGCGCTCCGGCGCCGCCGTGCCGCGCGTCGGTTACTGCACGCGCGGCAGGTAGATGCCCGGTGTCGCGAAGATTCTGCGGTTGTCGTCGCGGAGCTCGAGCCCGAGGAGCTCGAGCGCCGTGCACCCCGGAGCGCCGGGGCCCCCGGGCAAACCGTGATATTTGGGACGGGTGGCGCCGCAGGCATACTGATCAATCCAAACCTGGGCGGCGGCATCTTCTCGAAGGGCTCGGCGCGCATCCTCGCCACGTCTAAAGAAGCTCGTGTGCACGGCGGTCCTGGCGGAAACAGGGAACGATCCGCCGACGTCGATGGCCCAGCTCACGATCATCGCCAAGACAACGCAGCAGGCGGCGCACTGAGCAGCAGTCTGAGACGCCGGCGTCGCCGAACGCGCACTGCAGGCGCTCGATCTCAAAGGAGACGAGCCGATCGTAGGTCGCTGTGGCGACGCCGCAAGGGTCGTCCGCGTCCGCGCCGCTTGCGGGGTCAGTGCAGACGGGGCAACGTGGTGGCATGACCCTGCACGTCCTACCGCCCGCACTCCGCCGCCGATCGGATCACGATGCGATCCGCGAGGACATCGCGCCGTATCGCGGAACCTCGGTAGCCGAGCGATCGGAGATCCTCGAGGCGCTCTGTCGCCTTGCTGCAGAGCAGATCGCAGCACGCGCCGACGGCAGGCGCGTCCTGCAACACCAGGACCCGAGATTGCCGGCCCACGAGCAGCTCTGGATCCGACTAGTGACCGCCGCCCCGCTGACATGACGGTTACATCCGCCCCCGAGTTGGCGCGCCGTCTCTCGGACGTCCTCGAGGTGGCCGGAGTTCCGCATGCGATCGGCGGCGCATTGGCGCTCGGTGTCTGGGGGTTTCCACGCGCGACGAACGACGTCGACCTCGACATCTTCGTTGGACCCGACGAGTTGGCGTCCGTACTGGAGGTCCTGTTGCACGGCGGGTTCACGGTCGACGTCGACGCCGCCCTCGAAAGCGCCCGAACACGGGGAGACTTCAAGCTCTGGTGGCAGGAGATGCGGATCGACGTATTCGTCGCCAGCCTCCCCTTCTACGACAGCGTCCGTCAGCGCATACGGCGAGCGCCGCTCGGCGGCCGTCCGGCGTGGTTTATCTCCCCGGAGGACCTTGCCGTCTTCAAGATGCTGTTCTTCCGGACCAAGGACATCCTAGACCTCGAACGCCTGATCGCTTTCATGGGCGCCTCGTTCGATCGGGTGTACGTCAGAGACCGGTTGATCGAGCTCGTGGGTCTCGACGACGAGCGGATCGCGCGATGGGAGAGGATTCTCGGCGACGTCCGCGAATAGTCTATCGACACGGTTCCCCCGCGGGAGAGCCCGACCGCATCGGCGCCCGTAACTTCGGACTAGAGCCGGCTCTGCACGCGCGGCGGGGAGGCTGGTGGTATCGGTGGCACAGGAGGGAGGGATGCGCCAGGGGAGCGAGTGCTTCGGCCAGAAACTCCGCCGCGCGCAGCGCCACCATGGCTCCCGGCGAGAGCATGGGATCGACGAAGCCGAAGGCGTCGCCGACCGCGACCCAGGTCGATAGGCGTTTTTAGCGCCGTTTTCGTCGAAGGTTCGCCGTACGGCGGGTGACACAATCCCCAAAGTCGGACGTTGTCCTGAACTGCTGTTCGTCACAGCCCAGGGTACGGGGCTCTGCAACACCCCGTGCGTCGGGCAGTCGATGAGGGGCACGCGCGCATGGAGCCGGGTCTGGAGCTGACACGTGTCGAGGTGCCGCCACTCGCGCTCGCGGTGATCGTAGATCGTCTGCGTGCTGTGGCACTCGGGGCGCGTCGCCGGCGCATCGGAGGCGCGCTGCGGCCACACGTGCACCGCGTCCCTGGCGACGTTGAGCTCGACTCGCTCCACACTCCACGGCGCCGTCAGCCCCAAGATCCTCGCGTAAAACTCGTGGTCCCGCATCGTCCGCCTCGGCGCCAGGCTTGACCGCGACGACGAACTCCGTCCGTCCCGAGTCGGTGACCTCCCGCGGTCGGTCGCTACTGTG
Organism: Deltaproteobacteria bacterium; assembly: GCA_020848745.1. Lineage (NCBI taxonomy): Bacteria > Pseudomonadati > Myxococcota > Myxococcia > Deltaproteobacteria bacterium. Next base: position 8,747 of record JADLHM010000043.1, read on the forward strand.
TCGTCGGACGCACCCAGAGCGTGCAGGGCAGCGGAGGCCGGCAGAAGTCGACATCCGATTTGCCCTCCTCCCCGATCGTGTGCGACGCGACGCCGGCGACGTTGGTCGCGATCCAGTGGGCGATCGAGGAGTAGCGCTGGCCGAACGTCGGGTCGTACGTGACGTCATCCATTTCGAGGAGCGTGAACTCGCCGAGCCTGTAGATGAGCGGGGGCTCCGACGTGTTCTGCGCGATCGGCTCGGTCGCCGCGACCTGTTCGACCGTGCCGAACGGAGAGCCGAGGGCCGCGAGCGCGAGCCCGGGAATCGGCGGGAAGCTCACCATGTGGCTGTAGCCGAGCGGCGCATGGAGGCGCGCGAGCGCCTCCGGCGTCAGGATCGACGCAAGCGCGCCGAACCTCCACGACTGCGGGCGGATGAGCATGAAGGTCGCGGTCCGCGGCAGCCTCGCGGCGAGAGCCCTCCAGGCGGACGTGTCGTCGAGGTCCACGCTCTCGGACTTCGTGCCGAGCAACCCCCACGTGGCTTCGAGGAGCCGGACGAAGGCGTCGCAGCGCGCCACGCCCGCGCCCTCGAAGCGGACCGGCTCGCTGAGTGCTTCCTCCTCGTGCGTCCCCCCCTCACACTCGAAACGGTGGCGTCCGCCGCGGTCGTTGGGAAAGCCGAACGCGAGGAGGTCGGAGAGCATCCAGTCGCGGTAGTAGCGGAGCCGCGTGCCCGACTGTAGCGTGCCGGTGCTTGGATTGAGCCGTGTGCGCGTGAATTCCAGGCTCATGAACGCCGACCAGACCCGCTCGTCGAGCGCGACCGCGCTCGTGGCCCTCACCCCGTCAGGCATGGCAAAGGCGAAGAGCGACACGAAGGGAATCAGGGTAGACCTCGTCGGACGCGCCGGCGTGACGAAGACGATCTGCGCGGTCTCGCCGGCGTCGAGGCTCGCGCTCTGGTCGTCCCCATATTCGATGGTGGCGTGCCATTCGACGCGAAGATCGTGGCGTCCATAGACGTCCGGGAAGGTCTCGCGGTTCTCGCCAACGACGAGGGTCGCGACCCATTCGTCAGTGAATTGCTCCGTGGCATCGCGAAGCTCGAGATGGAAGGTCTGGTCGCCGATGGTCACGACCCCACCGATCCGCACCGCCGAGACGCCCTCGGCGGCGAGGGCCGGCGGCACCTTGACGCGCACGCCGTCGAAGATGATGGACTCGCCGCCGACGACGGTCACCGGCCATTTGAGCTCCGTTTTGCCATCGAGACCCGCGGTACCGCCGGTCTCGCTGGCACAGTCACGCCACTGCCACAGCGGACCGACGGTCTCGCTGTCGCATTGGTCGGGGTGGTAGTCCGCGAGCTCCTGTTTCGGAACCGGACAGGGCACCCCCTGCTCGCTGCCCTCCTCGCAATCGCGGACGAGCGGCGTCGCTAGCAGGGCGACCGCGTTCACGAGGCGGCCCGTCGGGTTGATCTCGACCGTGACGGTCACGTGGGTGCCGACGCCGATGCAGACGGTGAGGTCGGCGACCTCGTCCGCGGCGACGACACCGGTGGTCGTGTTGCTAGGATCGCTGCTGCTGAAGTCGGCCGTCACGCCTGCGAAGACGGCATCGCCGAGCGGGGTGTCGGGAGGGAGGTTCGGATCGAAGCCCGAGATCCTGGCCGTGATCCGGACCACGTCGCCGGCCTGCACCGGATGGCTCCGCAACAGCTCGGGGCCGCCCTCGCAATCGCCAGCGTTGTCGACGGTCGCGGAAAAGCTTTCCGTAATCGACGTCGGCGGCGAAAGCGCGGCGGCCGAAGGCGGCGCGCCGAGCAGCGTGCATCCGAGCCCGGCGAGCGCCGCCAGGAGCCGCAGCGCGTGGCGCGGAGCGGTCACGGCGTCACCGTGTTGGCGCCGCCGCCGAGGTCGATCTTCTGCTCGCCCCCGAAGACCGGCGCGTTCAGGAAGCGTAGCTCGTCGTCCCCCGCCCCGGCCGTCACCGCGAGCGACCCGGTAATGGTGCCGGCGTCGACGGTGATCGCGTTGGCGCCGGCGCCGGCCGCGAGCTTCGCCGCGCCGTTCACCGTCGCGCCCTGAAGCGTCAGGATGTCGGGGCCCTTCTTGGCCCTCACGCCGAGCGGGCCGAGCGTGCTGCCGTTCCGGATCTCGAGCTGGTTCGCGCCGTCCCCGAGGTCCGCCGTCGCGGCGCCGCCGGCGGTGACGGCGTCGAGGGTCAGCACATCCGCACCCGCGCCGCCCTTGTACGCGAGCTTGCCGACGGCCGTCAGCGCCTGCATCGTTACGTCGTTCGTGCCGGCGCCCGTCTTGACCGCGAGGCCCGCGCCGACGGTGGCCGTGTTGACGACGATCCGGTCGTCGCCCGCGCCGCTCGCGCAGATGAGCCCGCCACCGACGGTGAGCGCGGTCGCGAACGCGGCGTTACCGTCGCCACCGCCGTCGAGTGCCAGCGCCTTCGTGGTTTCGACGGCGGTCACCATGAGGGTGTCGATGCCGGCGCCGCCCACGATCTTGCCGCTCTCGACCATCGCACCCGCGATCGTGACGAAGTCGTCGCCGGCGCCGGTATCGATGCCCGCCGCGCGCGCCGCGGTGAGCGCGCCGATCACGACCGCGTCGCTCCCCGCCCCCGCCTTGACGGCGAGCTTGCCGGTGAACGTGGCCGTGCCGCCGAGAACCGCGTTCGCGCCGGCGCCGAGGTCGATCTTGGCGGCGCCGTCGACAGTCACGCTCGTGAAGCTCACCGCGTCCCCGCCGGCCCCGCCCTTGTAGGCGAGGGCGCCTGTGACCGTCGTCTCGTCGAGGGCGAGCGCGTTCTCGCCCGCACCGAGATCCGCCTTGACGCCACCGCCGATCGTCGTCGCCTCGACTATCACGACGTCGGCGCCGGCCGCGCCCTTCGCGACGAGCTTCCCGGGAACCGTCGCCGACCCGAGCGTCGTCCGGTTGCTCCCCGTGCCGAGCGCGAGCACGAGGTCCTTGGTCACGCCGTCAAAGACGCGCGCGGTCGCGGCGCCGTCGAGCGTCGTCGGTGCGACCGGCGTGACCTCGAGCGTTGGCGGAAGGTTAGCATCCGACGTATCAGTCGCGGCGCTTGCGCCGGTCCTCGGAGCGTCGCCGCAGGTCCTGCCGCTGCGCCGGCGGCATCTCTCGATATTCCCGGTAGTTCGAGCGCAGGCGCTCCTTCTCCTGCGACGGGAGCTGCTGCCAGCGATCGTAGTTGCGCTCGATCTGGCGCTGCTGGTCGGGCGGCATCTTCTGGAAGCGCTCGTAGTTGCGGTAGGCCTCGCCGCGCTCTTGCGGCGACATCTCCTGCCAGCTCTGGGCGACGCGCTCACCGCCGCGCGCTGGCGCCGCCATCACGACGAGCGCGGCGCACGTGGCCGCGAGCGCGACGGCCGTGCGCGCGCTCACCCGGCACCGCCGTCGCCACCCTCGCGCTGCTCGCGCAGCGAGCCGAGATACTCGAGGGTCTCGAGCCGGCGGACCACCGGGAGCCTCAGGAAGAGCTCGGGATGCTCGCGGAGCTCCGGCGGCAGGTCCTCGAGACGGAGCTGGTCGACGTCCGCGACCTGCCCGGCGTCGGGGCTCGTGTGCGGCGGCGCCGCCGCCACGGCCACGGGCGCCGCCTTCGCGTCGCGCGGCGGCGCGGCGGCGCTCCGGTCGCGCGGCGCGGCGGGCGCGGGCGGCGCGGCGGTGAACGAGCGCAGCGCGAGGGTCAAGACCGCGGCGGCCGCGAGCGCGGGCACGATCCAGCGGAGCGCGCGGGCACCGCCCCGCCGGGCCGCGAGCGGCGTCGGCTCGGCGGCGAGGCGGCGTGCGAAGTCGGTCGCGAAGGCCGGGCCCGGCTCGAGACGCGGGAGGTCGGCGAGCCACCCCTGGAGCGTCGTCAGGCGCTCCAGCTCGCGCCGGCACGTCGGGCAGCCCGCCAGATGGTCCGCGATGGGACGGCGGGCGGCGTCGGCGAGCTCGCCGTCGAGATAGGCGACGAGCTCGGGGCTCGTGCGTTCGCAGGCGGAGTCGCTCACAGGAACTCGGCCAGCTCCTTTCGCATGGTCGCGGTCGCGCGGAACACCAGGCTCTTGACGGCGCTCTCCGTGGTTTCGAGCGCCTCGGCGACCTCCAGGTACGACAGGCCGTCGACCCGGCTCATGAGGAGCGCGGCGCGCTGATTCGGGGGCAACGCCTCGAGCACTTCGTGGATCTTAGCTTCGAGCTGTCGACCGGCCAAGGCGCCGTCCCCGGCGACGGCGGTCGGATCGGGGAACGCGATCTCGCTGCGCTTCCGCTCGTCGTCGGGCGTGTGCTCGAGGGGACGGCGCGGATGGCGGTGCTCCGGCCGGCGCACTTCGTTCAGGCAGGCGTTGGTCGCGATGCGGTAGAGCCAGGTCGTGAACTTCGCCGTCGGCTCGTAGCGGCCGGCGGCCCGATAGAGCTGCAGGAACACGTCCTGCGCGATTTCTTCCGCCCGCTGGCGGCTTCCCACGAAATGAAACGCGAAGTTCACGATCGACCGACTGTGCTTGTCGAACAGCTCGCGGAAGGCCTCCGCATCGCCCGCCCGGACGCGCAACATCCGTTGCACGTCCGGATCGGACGCGGGGTCGGCGAGCGTCACGTCGTCTCGCTTCAAAGCTCGACGTCTCCGCGAGTTGCGCGATCGGGGCCGGGCGGCACGGGAACCTCCTATAGAGGATGGCGCCCGCCCACGCACCTGATCGAGAGCCCTGCGGGGGCACGCTGGCACGAGGGGGGCCGACTTGGTACAGACTCGGCGGTTCGTCCGGCCACGACCGAATGAGTGCAGAAGGGCACGACGACGCTCTCGACGAGCACCTCCGGCGCATCGAAGGATACATGCGGGGGTGCTCGCTGCTGCGTTTCCCGCGCACCCGGAGCTCCCTCCGCGACGAGCTGGCGCGGGTGCTCGACGAGACCATGTCCGACGTCGTAGCGGGCTGGGTGGCCCACATCGGGCCCGCGTTCGGCATCCCGCAGACGCGCTGGCCCGCGCTCTCGGAGGACATCGAGATCGCCCTCCGGCGCTGGGTGCGGCACATCGCCGACCCCGAGGACTGCGGCACCTACGTCTACCTGCGGAGCCACGCGAGCCGGGGCTTCATCTCCAAGTTCCCGCCGTCACGCTTCCTTTCGGGGCAGATGAAGGCGTTCCAGCTGATGGGAAACGCCGTCCGCCGGCGGTATGCCGACGACCGGCCGCGGCGGGCCGAGCTGCTCGCACTCCTCGCCCAGGAGTTCGAGGAGCGCCTCCTGCACATCACCGACTTCTTCGTGGAGGCGCGCGAGGAGCAGCTGCGCGAGCAGGAGGCGACGTACCGCCGCTCGATCGACAGCGCTCCGGCGGCGATCTTCAGGATCGATTGGAACACCGGCGCGGTCCTGGCGGCGAACCACGTCGCCGAGCAGAGCCTGGAGTACGCCTCCGAGGAGCTCCGCGGCATGACCACGTGGGACCTGCATCCGCCCGACGAGCGCTCGGCGGCGCTCGCCCTCTGGGAGCAGACGCGCGCCGAGGGCAACGCGAATCGCGACGACCTCCACCACCGCGCCAAGAGCGGCACGATCATCCCGGTCTTCATCAACTCCGGCGTCATCGAGTACGGCGAGCAGCGCTTCATCCAGCAGATCTGCGTCGACATGTCGGACCGCCAGCGCCTCGAGGAACAGTTGATCCAGTCGGAGAAGATGGCCGCGATCGGGCAGCTCGCCGCCGGCATCGCTCACGAGATCCGCAATCCCCTCGCGATCATCATGAACGCGCTCTACGATCTCGCGGAGATCGTCGACAAGAACAACCCCGAAGTGCGCGAGGACCTGCGGATCGCGAAGGAGGAGATGGATCGCGTGCAGACGATCATCAACAGCCTGCTCGAGTTTTCGCGCGACTCGCGGGCGGTGATCGAGCTCGTCGACGCGAACGATCTCCTTCGCAAGACGCTGCTCCTGATGAACAAGTACCTCCAGAACAGCGACGTGCGGGTGGTGACGGACTTCGGCGACATCGGACCCTGCGCGGCGAACCAGAACGCGCTCCGCCAGATCTTCCTGAACCTCATCACCAACGCGGTGCAGGCGATGCCGCACGGCGGGGAGCTCAGCATCCGGACCTCGCTCTCTCCCGACCGGCGGGTGCGGGTCGAGTTCACCGACACCGGCATCGGCATCCCGTCGGATCAGCTGAGCGACATCTTCAATCCGTTCTTCACGACCAAGTCGCCCGGACAGGGCACGGGCCTCGGACTCTCGGTGGTCCACTCGGTCGTGCGCCGCTACCACGGCGAGATCAGCGTCCGCAGCACGCCCAACGTGGGCACGACCTTCGTGATCGAGCTGGCGACGGGGCGGAGCGAGGCGACGGCATGAGCGCGGCGGCTGCGGAGGGGGCGCGCGTCCTGCTCGTCGAGGACGAGCCGAACATGGCGCGTACGCTCGCGAAGATCCTCGAGCGCAAAGGGTACGACGTCGCGACCATGGCGAACGGCCGGGAGGCGCTCGGCGCCGTCGCCGAGCGCGCGTTCGACGTCGTGGTGACCGACCTGAACATGCCGGTGATGGACGGCATGGCGTTGCTGCGCCGCCTGCAGCCCGATCCACCGCCGCCGCCCGGGGAGCGCCGGCTCCTGTCACCCCCGACGATCGTGCTGACGGGCCACGGCAGCACGCAAGCGGCCGTCGAGGCCATGAAGCTCGGCGCCTGGGACTACCTCGTGAAGCCGTGCAACCCCGACGAGCTCCTGATGACGATCGAGCAGGTGCTCAGGGTCGCGAGCCTCGAGCGCGAGAACCGCCGTCTCCGGGAGGTGATCGAGCGCTCGCAGGGCTTCGGCGAGATCATCGGCCAGAGCGTCGCGATGCGGGGGCTCTACCAGGCGATCGACGCGCTCGCCCAGAACACGACCACCGTGCTCATCACGGGCGAGAGCGGCACCGGGAAGGAGCTCGTGGCGCGCAGCATCCACCAGCGGAGCGCGCGCGCCGAGCGTCCGTTCGTGGCGCTCAATTGCGGCGCGGTGTCCGACACGCTGCTCGACAGCCAGCTCTTCGGCCACCGGCGCGGCGCGTTCACGGGCGCCGTCGCCGATCACGAGGGCGTCTTCCAGGCCGCGCACGGGGGTACGCTCTTCCTCGACGAGATCGCCGACATTCCGGCCGCGTTGCAGGTGAAGTTCCTGCGCGCCATCCAGGAGCGCGAGGTGACGCCGCTCGGCACGACGCGCCCGCTCAAGATCGACGTGCGTCTGATCGCCGCCACCAATCGCGACCTCGTGGCCGAGGTTCAGGCCGGGGCCTTCCGCTCCGACCTCTACTACCGATTGAACGTGGTCCATCTGCCGCTGCCGCCGCTGCGCGAGCGCCGGGAGGACGTCGCGCTCCTGGCGCGCCACTTCGTGGAGCGCTACGCGCGGCAATTCAATGTCGCCCCGAAGGCGATCCAGCCGGCGGCGCTCGCGCTCCTCGAGCGGTACGACTGGCCGGGCAACATCCGCGAGCTCGAGAACGTGATCGAGCGCTGCTTCGCGCTCGCGCCGAGCGACGACATCACGCCCGCGAGCCTCGGCCACCTCGTCGCCGCGCCGCCCGCACCGAGCGGGGACGGGCTCGACTTCGGGAGCGCGGTGCCGTCGCTCGAGGCGACCGAGCGCCAGCTGATCGCGGCGGCGCTCCGGCAGGCGAAGGGCAACAAGAACCGGACGGCGCGCCTGCTCGGGATCGACCGCCAGAGGCTCTACCGGAAGATCGAGAAGTACGGGTTGGACTGACTCAGGGGTGTCACGCTTCGCGACGCCCGGCCCGGACCCCCGTCCGGGCGGGCTGGTGCGATTGTGGGACCCTGCGCGCCTTCGGGGCTGTAGCGTCATCCCCGCGCGTGGCATATTTCGTGCTGACCCGATCCCGAATGTCCGGCCTTCCCCCAACCTCGCGCCGCATCCTCGTGGTCGCGGCCGATGACAACTTCAGCGGCACCATCGGCCGCATCCTCTGCCGCTGCGGCTACATGATCGATCGTGTCGCCTCGGGCGAGGCCGCGATGGAGGCGCTCGACGATCACGCGTACGATCTCGTGCTGAGTGAGGTCGCCCTGCCCGGAGTGTGCGGGTTGACGGTGCTCTGCAGCGCCCGGCAGCACGGCCGCAGGACGCCGTTCGTCCTGCTCGGCATGCCGGAAACCGAGCGGCGTCGCTGGATCGTGAGCGGCGTCGAGGACGTGCACTGCCTGCCCCTCCCGCTCGACGTGGATCGGCTCAAGGAGCTGGTCGCGGGATGCCTCGAGACCTGACGCCCGGCCGGCGGACCTCGGCGACGCGCACGGCGACGGGGCGCCCCTCCTCCACGGCCCGCACGTCGACGGCGTGGACGACGAGGCCGCGCGCCGCGAGCGCGGCCCAGAAGCCGCGCGTGTCGGTCCGATACCCGTCGGCGAGGTAGGTGACGCCGGCGGGCGCCAGGTGGCGCTCGCACACCGCGGCGATCTCCCCCCAGCGCTCGCGATCGTAGGCGACCTCGGCGGCCAGGACGACGTCGAAGCGCCATCCGGGATCGAGGCGCATGAAGTCGGCGGTGGCGACGGCGCAGCGGACGCCGTTCGCCGCCGCGCTCGCCGCCGCGAACATGAGCGCTTCGGGGACGGCGTCGACGAGCGTGACGTCCGCGCCGAGCGCCGCGGCGGTGACGCCGGGGAGCGCGAGGCCGCAGCCGATCTCGAGCACGCGCCGGCCGGCGAGGGGCACGAAGCGCGCCAGATATCCGGCGAGCACCGACGCGCCCGACCAGAGGTGCGCCCAATAGGGAGGCTCGGCTTCGCCGCGCAGGAGCGCGCCGCGGTCCACGAGGGTCTCGAGGGCCGGGACCGCGTGCAGGCGCACCCGCCGCACGCCGAGGTCGACGTCGAGCAGGGTCGCGGGACGACCGGCGATCGCGTCCGGCGCCGCCGGGGTGCAGGGAGAGGTCGCTTCCACTATAGTGCCCCGTTTCGGCGTCGCGACGGCGCCGTCCGACGACGATGGCCAGCGACCATATCCAGATCCGAGGCGCCCGTCAGCACAATCTGCGGGGCATCGACGTCGACATTCCGCTGCACCAGCTCACGGTCGTGACGGGGGTGAGCGGCTCCGGCAAGTCCACGCTCGCCTTCGACGTCCTCTACGCGGAAGGCCAGCGGCGCTACGTGGAGAGCTTCTCGACCTACACGCGGCAGTTCCTCGAGCGCATGGAGAAGCCCGACGTGGACCACGTCGGCGGCATCCCTCCCGCGGTCGCGATCGACCAGCGGCGGCCGGTGACCACGTCGCGCTCGACCGTGGGCACCGTCACCGAGATCCACGATCACCTGAAGCTGCTGTTCGCCAAGCTCGGCGTGCTGCAGTGCCGGCGCTGCGGCGCGCGCGTGGAGCGCGCCACGCCGACCGGCGTCTGCGAAACCCTGCTGCGGGAGCGGTCCGGAGCGGCGGTCTTCCTCGGCTTTCCGTTCCCGCTGCCCGACCTGCCGTGGGGAGAGCTCGTGGCGGCGCTCGCCGGCCAGGGCTTCACCCGCGCCCTCGTCGACGGCGAGGTCCACGCTCTCGAGACGCTGGCGACTGCGCCGGCGGGCCCGATCGACATCCTCGTGGATCGCCTCGTCTGCAAGCGCGAGTCGCGCGCCCGGCTCGTCGCCTCGATCGAGCAGGCGCTCGCCTACGGCAAGGGCCGCATGTGGGTCGCGAGCCTCGACAGCAGGAGCCGGCGGGAGTACGGCGCCGCCCTCGCCTGCCTGCCGTGCGGCATCGTCTATCGCGACCCCACGCCGAACCTCTTCTCCTTCAACAGCCCGCTCGGGGCGTGCGACGACTGCCGCGGCTTCGGCCGCGTCATCGACCTCGACCTCGACCTCGTGATCCCGGACGCCGGGCGAACGCTCGAGGGCGGCGCCATCAAGCCCTGGACGACGCCCTCGACCAGCGAGGAGCGCCGCGGGCTCCTCGCGTTCTGTCGCCGCCGCAAGATCCCCGTCGACGTGCCGTTCGTCCACCTCGGGCCCGAGCAGCGCCGCCTCGTGGAGGACGGGGACGAGCGCTTCTTCGGGATCCGCGGCTGGTTCCGCTGGCTCGAGCGGAAGACCTACAAGATGCACGTGCGCGTGCTCCTGTCGCGCTATCGCTCGTACCGGATCTGTCCCGCCTGCGGCGGCAGCCGCGTGAAGCCGGACGCGCTCGATTACCGCGTCGCCGAGCGCTCGATCGCCGATGTGAACCGCATGAACGTCGAGGAGGCGCTGGCGTTCTTCTCGGGCCTCGCGGTCGATCCCGAGAAGGATCCGGCGGCGGCGCTCGTCGCGGGCGAGATCCGGTCGCGCCTCGGTTATCTCCTCGAGGTGGGTCTCGGCTACCTGACGCTCGACCGCCAGTCGCGCACGCTCTCCGGCGGCGAGCTCGAGCGTGTCGATCTCACCACCGCCGTCGGGTCCTCGCTCGTGAACACGCTCTACGTGCTCGACGAGCCGTCGATCGGCCTGCACCCGCGCGACAGCGCGCGGCTGGTCGGAATCATGCGCAACCTGTGCGCGCGCAAGAACACGGTGGTCGTCGTCGAGCACGATCCCGAGATCATCATGGCCGCGGATCACGTGATCGACATGGGGCCCGGCGCGGGAACGGCCGGGGGCGGCATCGTCGCCGCGGGGCCGGTCGCCGCGGTCGCCGCCGACCCGGCGTCGCTCACCGGACGGTACCTGTCGGGGGCGCGCCGCATCCCGACGCCTGTCCGCCGCAGTCCGCCGAACCGCGCGCTCGCGCTCACGATCCGGAACGCGCGCGCGAACAACCTGCGCGGCATCGACGTCACGATCCCGCTCGCGCGCATGGTGTGCATCACGGGCGTCTCGGGATCCGGCAAGAGCACGCTCGTCGAGGAGGTGCTGTATCGCGGCCTGCTCCGTCGCCGCGGCCTGCCGACCGCCCCGCCCGGGCTCTGCGACGGCATCGACGGCGCCGAGAAGATCGCCGAGGTGATCTTCGTCGATCAGGCGCCGATCGGCTCGACGCCACGCGCCAACGCCGCCACGTACACCAAGATGTTCGACGGCGTCCGCCGGCTCTTCGCCGCGACGGACCAGGCGCGTCTCCTCGGCTTCACCGCCGCCACGTTCTCGTTCAACGTCGAGGGCGGCCGCTGCGAGACGTGTCGCGGCGACGGCTTCGAGCAGATCGAGATGCAGTTCCTCTCGGACGTGTTGCTGGTCTGCCCGGCCTGCCACGGACGGCGCTACAACCCCGACGTCCTCGAGGTGCGCTATCGCGAGCGCACGATCGCGGACGTGTTGGGCCTGACGGTCCGCGAGGCGCTCGAGTTCTTCGCGGACCGGCCCGACATCCTGCAGGCACTCCAGCCGCTCGTGGACGTCGGGCTCGAATACCTCGGCCTCGGCCAGCCGCTGAGCACGCTCTCCGCGGGCGAATCGCAGCGCATCAAGCTCGCCGCGCACCTCGGGCACGACACCAAGGCGCACACGCTGTTCGTCTTCGACGAGCCGACGACGGGGCTGCACTTCGCCGACATCGAGCGGCTGCTCGGCGCCTTTGCCAAGCTCACCGAACGCGGCCATTCCCTCCTGATCGTCGAGCACAACGTCGAGGTCATCAAATGCGCCGATCACGTGATCGACCTCGGGCCCGAAGGCGGCGACGGCGGCGGCGCGGTGGTCGCCGTCGGGACGCCGGAGGCGGTGGCGCGATGCGCGGCCTCCCACACCGGGCGCTTCCTCGCGCCCGTGCTCGCGGCCGAGCCGCCGGCGGCGGCGCCGCCGGTCGGCGCGCCACCGCCGGCCGGCCATGACCGCGACACGATCCGCATCGTCGGAGCCCGCGAGCACAACCTGCGGGACCTGAGCCTCGAGCTGCCGCGCGACCGCATGATCGTCGTGACGGGACTCTCCGGGTCCGGCAAGTCGACGCTCGCCTTCGACGTGGTGTTCGCCGAGGGGCAGCGCCGGTACCTCGAGAGCCTGTCGACGTACGTACGCCAGTTCATGGACGTGCTGCCGCGGCCGGACGTCGACTTCGTCGCCGGTATCCCGCCGACGATCGCGATCGAGCAGCGCCTGAGCCGCGGCGGTCGGAAGTCGACGGTCGCGACGGTGACGGAGGTGGCGCACTATCTCCGCCTGTTGTTCGCGAAGGTGGGCGTGCAACACTGCGTCGGCTGCGACCGGTCGATCCGGCCGCTGCCCCGGGGTGAGATCGCGACGCGGCTCGCCGAGCGCGTCGGCGGCGGGGCGGCGGTCCTTCTCGCGCCCGTCGTGCGCGGGCGCAAGGGGTTCCACCGCGACGTCCTGCGCGCGGCGCGGCGGCTGCGCTACACGCACGTGCGCGTCGACGGCGCGGTCCTGCCGCTCGACCCGCTGCCCGACCTCGATCGCTACACCGAGCACGACGTCGATGTGCTGGTGGGCCGCGTGCCGGGCGGACGCGGCGCCGAGCGCTTCACGGCGCCGGTCGCCGAGGCGCTGCGGCTCGGCGCCGGTGTCGTCGTCGCGCTCGCGGGCGGGCGCGAGCACGTGTTCAGCGAGCGGTTGTTCTGCGCGCCCTGCGGCCTCGGCTACGAGGTGCTCGACCCCCGGCTCTTCTCGTTCAACAGCCGGCAGGGCGCCTGTCCGGAGTGCCAGGGGCTCGGAACCCGGATCGAGATCGACGAGGAGGCCGTCGTCGCCGATCCGGCGCGCTCGCTCCGCGACGGTGCCATCCCCGCGCTCGCGGAGCTCGGTCTCGGGAGCGAGGAGCGACGGCTCCTGCGCGCGGTGCAGGGCGTCGGCATCGCGGTCGACCGCCCCTTCGGGCGGCTGACCGCGCGGCAACGCCGACTCGTGCTCGAGGGCGACGGCAAGAAGATCGACGGGGTGTTGCCGCTCCTGCGCGCCCACGGCTTCTACGAGGAGAGCGCGGAAGGCGGCGCCGCCGGGGAGGCGATCGTCGCCGACGCGATGCGCCCGTACGTCGCGCTCCAGGCCTGTCCGGGATGCGCGGGGACGCGGCTCGTGCCACGGGCACGGGCGGTGCGGGTGCTCGACCGGACGTTCCCGGAGCTGACCGCGATGACCGTCGACGAGTGCGCGGTGGCGCTCGGCGAGTGGCGCTTCGGCACGCGCGAAGCGGCGATCGTCCGCGACCTGCTCGCCGAGGTGCGCCCGCGGCTCGCGTTCCTCGCGACCGTCGGTCTCGGCTACCTGACCCTCGACCGCAGCGCGGACACCCTGTCCGGCGGCGAGGCGCAGCGCATCCGCCTCGCGGCCCAGCTCGGCGCGAACCTCCGCGGCGCGTGCTACGTGCTCGACGAGCCGACGATCGGCCTGCACCCGCGCGACAACGCACGGCTCCTCGAGTCGCTGCGGACGCTCGTGGAGCGACGTAACACGGTCCTCGTCGTCGAGCACGACGAGGCGACGATCGCGGCCGCCGACCTCGTGGTCGACCTCGGTCCGGGCGCGGGTCGAGACGGCGGCGCGCTCGTGGCGCTGGGCACGCCCGCCGAGATCGCGGCGGACCCCCGCTCCCTCACCGGGCGCTATCTCCGCGGGGGCCGCGAGCGCGGTCGGCCGCCTCGCCCGACCGACGGTCCCCGGCTCACGGTTCGGGACGCGACGGCCAACAACTTGAAACACCTGACGGTGGACGTCCCGCTCGGAGCGTGGACGTGCGTGACCGGGGTTTCGGGCTCCGGCAAGAGCACCCTCGTCAAGGACGTGCTCTACTGCGGCCTGCGCCGGGCGAAGGGGCTGACCGCGCCGCGTCCCGGGGCGCACCGGGCGATCACCGGCCACGAGGCCATCGAGCGCGTCATCGAGGTCGACCAGAGCCCGATCGGACGCACGCCCCGCTCGATCCCGGCCTCGTACGTCGGGTTCTGGGACGAGATCCGTCGCCTCTTCGCGGGGACGGCGGCCGCCCGCGCGCGCGGGTACGCGCCGGGGCGGTTCTCCTTCAACGTCGCCGACGGTCGGTGCGACGCGTGCGCCGGCCAAGGTCGGATCCGGGTGCAGATGAGCTTCCTCCCCGAGACGTCCGTCGCCTGCGAGGCGTGCGGTGGCCGGCGGTTCACCGCGGAGACGCTCGCGGTCACCTGGGCCGGACGCTCGATCGCCGACGTGCTCGACGCGACCGTCGAGGAGGCGGCCGGGATCTTCGCGGCGGTGCCCGTGATCGCGCGGCCGCTCGCGGTCCTGGTCGAGCTCGGGCTCGGGTACCTGACGCTCGGACAGCCGAGCAACACGCTGTCCGGGGGGGAAGCGCAGCGGATCAAGCTCGCCTCCGAGCTCGGCCGGAGCGGTGCGGGTCGCACGCTCTTCGTCCTCGACGAGCCCACGACCGGCCTCCACTTCGCCGACGTCGAACGGCTGATCCACGCCTTCCATCGCCTGGTCGACCAGGGGCACACCCTGGTCGTCGTGGAGCACAACCTCGACGTGCTGCGTGCCGCCGACCATCTCATCGATCTCGGTCCCGAGGCCGCGGCCAACGGGGGCGAGATCGTCGCGAGCGGCCGTCCAGAAGATCTGGTTGCGCGGCCCGGGCGATCCCATACGGCCCGGTGGCTCCGACGACCGGCGGGCATGTCGGGTGGATCGCTGCCCTCGTTCGGTACGGCTGTCGAGGTGAGACAATCTGGCGCAGATTTTTCTTGACAGTCCGACGTGAAGAAGGCTACCTCTGCCCGCGGTAGCAGACGGCGGAGTGGTGGTGGCGCCAACCTCGCTCCGCGGAGTCGTCGCGCCGCTCTGCCGGGTCGTTTCCTTTCAGCACCAACGGGTCATCCATAATGCACGAGATCCACGCCGCATGGGCGGTCGCCGACGCTGCTGTTGCCGATGCTTCTCCCGAGGTGCTCGAGGAGGAGCCGGTGACGTTCGAATTCGAGGGCTCGTCGGACCACACGATCGCGGAAGCGGTGCGCCGCGCCCTCTCGCACGCGTCGACGTCGCTTCGGACGCTCGACGGCGCCGGGGTGCTGGTGATTCCCGAGATCGACCGGCGTGCCAACCGTCCGCGTTTCCGGGTCACGCTGCGCGTCTCGGCGCAGAGCGAGCCGACGCCGAGCTGACGCGCCGCCACTGGGGGAGCGGGCGGTCAACCTCGCGTGAAGCCGAGGGCCGAGTCATCCACAGCTGTGGATAACCAGCCCCGGACGCGCGCTACTGGCCGGAGATCGGATAGTTCGGCTCGCGCACGCAGTGCGCGCAACGACAGAGCGCCCGGAGTTCGTCGGCCATGAAGAACGTCTCGTGCTCGTCGGCCCAGGCGATGAAGAGCGTACCGTCGCCGACCGTGCGTACGAGGGCGACCTCGCAGTGCGAGGGTCCGACCTCCGGTGGCGCGGCGAGGCACGCGTTGCAGGGACAGGCGGTGCGGAGGTGGCGGTGCGGCAGGATGCTGTCGTGCCCGTCGCTCCAGTCGATGCCGACGGCGTATCGTCCCACCTCTCGAAGCCGCTTGATCGTCGGTGCCATGGGCCGGATCTACTATGCGGGCGCGATTCTTGACAGCGCCGAGCCCCGCCGGGAGGATGCAGCGCATGCGAATCGGCCGACGCGCGCTCTCGGCTGCTGGGCTCGTGCTGCTGGCCGCGAGCGCGGTGCGCGCCGCCGATCCGGACGCACCTGCGGCGGCGGCGTCTCCCGCGCCTCCGGCGGCCTCGGCACCTGGCATCCTCGTGGCAGGGAGCCGTGCGGGCGACTACGTGGGACGGCAGGTCACGGTCGAGGGCCGGGTCGCCGCGATCCACGAGTCGCCCCTCGCCACCGTGGTCGCGTTCAGTCCGAACTTCGCGGGGTTCACGGCGACGATCCTGGCCGGCGATCGCGACAAGTTCCCGCGGGACCTCGAGGCGCGCATCCGTGACCACGTCGTGCGCGTGAGCGGTACCGTTACGGCCTACCGGGGAAAACCGGAGATGGCGCTCCACGATCCCTCACAGCTCGTGCTCGCGCCGCCGCCCGCGCCGGGGTCGGTCGCCGCCCGTCCGGCAGCGCCGACGGCGACGCCGGACGGGACCGTCGAGGAGCTGCGCCGGGCCCTCACCCGCGTCGAGTCACGGCTCGACGCGATCGAGAGCCGCCTCGGGACGCTCGAGGAGGCCGGGGCCGGCGACGACGGCGGCGAGCCGGCGCCCGGGCGCTAGAAACTTCTAGTCCGCCGCGGCGCCGAGGAAGTCGAGGATCAAGGCGTTCACGCGCGCCGGGTCCTCCTGGTGCAGGAAGTGCCCCGTGCCCGGCACGATCTCGACACGCAGGCCGCGCGGAAAGTACGCGGCCATGCCCTCGACCAGCTCGGCGCTCATGCAGCCGTCGTCGGCGCCGTGCAGCACGAGCCCGGGCACCTCGATCGGATCGCTCATCATGCGGTTCTGAAGCGCTGCGAGCGCGGGATCCTGACGGGTCGGATCGAACATGGCGCGGTAGTAGCCGAGCGCGGCCGAAGCGACGCCCGGCTGTCGGAAGGTTTCCTTGAGCGCCGCCATCTCGGCGGCGGGGAGGCGCCAGCCCGGCGACCAGTCGCGCCAGAGCCGGTCGACGAATGCGTAGTCGTCGTGGGCGATCGCGATGTCGGCGAACGGCGTCTGGAAGAAGAACATGTACCAGGATCGGCGCTGCTGGTCGTAGTTGGTCATGAAGGCCGCCGCGACCTGCGCGCCGTAGGGCACCGCGGCGGTCACGAGCTTTCGCACGCGACCGGGCGCCGCCAACACCGCGCCGTACGCCGCCAGCGCGCCCCAGTCGTGCCCGAAGACGATCGCGTCCTCGTAGCCGAGCGCTTCGATGAGCGCCACGACGTCCTCGGCGAGCGCGGCCGTCTGGTAGTGGCCGTCGGGCGCCGCACCCGTCGGGGCGTAGCCGCGCATCGCCGGCGCGACCGCGCGGTAGCCGGCGGCGGCGAGGGCCGGCAGCTGGTGGCGGAACGAGCGCGCGTGATCGGGAAACCCATGCAGGCAGAGCACGAGGGGCCCCTCCCCCTCCTCCAGCGTGTGGAACGTCATGCCGCGTACCTGTACCGTACCGGTCTTCATCGCCGCACCTCCTGGTCGCCCCCCGTGATCCCGGCCGCGCCGAGAGAAGTCAATGCGAGCGCGGCTTCCCTTCTAGTGGCGCCGCGGAGCCTCGGATAGAGTCGCGATTTCGCGGCGCCGCGCTCATGAAGCTCACGATCCTGAACGATCTCCGCGCGGTCGAGCCGGACGCATGGGACGCGCTGGCGGAAGACGCCTCGCCGTTCCTCGAATGGGCCTGGCTCGCGTCACTCGAGGAAGCGGGGTGCGTAAGCGAACGGACCGGGTGGCTGCCGCAGCACCTGGCGCTCCACGACGACGGCGGACGGCTCGTCGGAGCGTGCCCGCTCTACGTGAAGGGGCACAGCCAGGGCGAGTTCGTGTTCGACCACGGTTGGGCGCAGGCGGCCGTGCGGGCCGGGATAGGGTACTACCCGAAGCTCCTCGTCGCGACGCCGTTCACGCCGGCGACCGGGGCGCGTTTCTTGTCGCACCCCGGCGCCGACCGCGGGCGCGTGGTGCGGACGCTCGCCACGGCGCTCCGCGACCTCTGCGGCGAGGAGGGGTACTCGTCGGTCCACGTCACCTTCTGCCTGCCCGACGAGGCCGACGCGCTCGAGGCCCTCGGGTACGTGCGGCGCGACGGCTACCAGTTCCAGTGGATCAACCCGGGCTGGCGCACGTTCGACGACTACCTCGCGGCGCTCCGCAGCAAGCGCCGCAATCAGGTGCGTCGCGAGCGCCGCGAGCTGGCGGCGCAGGACGTCGTCATCTCCACGCACGTCGGCGATGCAATCCCCGACGAGCTCTTCGCGCCGATGTTCGACCTGTACCGTTCGACCGTCGAGAAGTTCGCGTGGGGGCACCAGTACCTGAACGCGAAGCTCTTCGAGCTCCTGCGGCGGCGTTGGAAGCGGCGGCTCGCGTTCGTGGTCGCCCGGCGGCGGGGCCGGATCGTCGCCGGAACGTTCAACGTATGGAAGCGCGACGCCTTGTACGGGCGCTACTGGGGAGCCTTCGAGGACGTTCGCCACCTGCACTTCAACGTCTGCTACTACGCCGCGATCGAGCTGGCGCTGGCGCTCGGCGCGACGCGCTTCGAGCCCGGGGCCGGCGGTGAGTTCAAGCATCTGCGCGGCTTCGACGCGCGCGCGACGACGAGCATGCACTTCCTCGGCGACCCGCGGCTCGCGGACGCGGTGGGACGCTATCTGGTGGACGAACGGCGGGCCGTCGCGCGCGAGATCGGGTGGCTCGACGCGCAGACGGCACTGCGCCGCGACGGCCGCGAGTGACCCGAGCGCGGCGGGTCAGTCCTCGTCGTGGGCGGCGTCGTCACCGGCGGTCTCGTCGACGGTGACCCGCGGCGCCTCCTCGGGCGGCGGGGCGTACTCAAAGGCGAGCGCGCCGTCGCCCTCGGCGATCGCGACCCGGCCGCCGCCTTTCAGGCGTCCGAAGAGGATCTCGTCGGCGAGCACGCGCTTGATCTCCGTCTGAATGAGGCGCGCCATCGGGCGCGCGCCGAACGTCGGGTCGTACCCCTTCTCCGCCAGCCAGCGGCGCGCCTCCGGCGTCATGTGGACGAAGACGCGTTTCTCGTTCAGCTGGACGTCGAGCTCCATCATGAACTTGTCGACGACGCGCTCGATCACCGGCATCGGCAGCGCCCCGAAGGAGATGATCGCGTCCAACCGGTTGCGGAACTCGGGGCTGAAGAGCCGCTCGATCGCCTTGCCGCCCTGATCGGCATTGGAACGCCCACCGAAGCCGATCGCGTTGGCGGCCATCTCGTGGGCGCCGGCGTTGGTCGTCATGATGAGGATGATGTGGCGGAAGTCGGCCTGCCGTCCGTTGTTGTCGGTGAGGGTCGCATGGTCCATCACCTGCAGGAGGATGCTGAAGAGGTTCGGGTGCGCCTTCTCGATCTCGTCGAGGAGCAGCACCGCGTGCGGCGTCTTGCGGATCGCGTCGGTGAGGAGCCCGCCCTGGTCGAAGCCGACGTAGCCCGGCGGGGCTCCGATGAGCCGGGAGACCGTATGCGCTTCCATGTACTCGCTCATGTCGAAGCGGATGAAGGCGATCCCGAGCGCGGACGCGAGCTGCTTCGCGACCTCGGTCTTGCCGACGCCCGTCGGCCCCGCGAACAGGAACGACCCGACGGGCTTCTCCGGCTGACCGAGCCCGGCGCGCGAGAGCTTGATCGCCGACACCAGCGAGCCGATGGCCTGGTCCTGCCCGAAGACGGTGAGCTGCAGGTCGCGCTCGAGCGTCGCGAGGCGGTCACGGTCGGAGGTGGAGACGCTGCGCGGCGGAATGCGGGCGATGGTCGCCACGACGTGCTCGATCTCCTTCACCCGCACGGTCTTCTTCCGCTGCGCAACCGGCTGCATCTGCACGATGGCGCCGGCCTCGTCGATCACGTCGATCGCCTTGTCCGGCAGGTGGCGGTCGTTGATGTGCTTGGCCGAGAGCTCGGCGGCGGCACGGAGCGCGGCCCGCGTGTAGGTGACGCCGTGGTGCTCCTCGTAATGGGACTTGAGGCCCTTCAGGATCTCATGCGCCTGCTCGGTCGTGGGCTCGGGGATCTCGATCTTCTGGAAGCGGCGCGCCAGGGCGCGGTCGCGCTCGAAGTGGTTCTTGAAGTCCTGGTAGGTCGTGGCGCCGATGCACCGCAGCTCGCCCGAGGCGAGCACGGGCTTCAGGATGTTGGAGGCGTCGAGCGAGCCGCCGCTCGTCGCGCCCGCCCCGACCACGGTGTGGATCTCGTCGATGAAGAGGATCGCCCCGGGAATCTTGCGGAGCGCCGCGATCACCGACTTCAGGCGCTGCTCGAAGTCGCCGCGGAAGCGCGTACCCGCGAGGAGCGCCCCCATGTCGAGGGCGTAGACGCGCGCGGTCTTGAGCGCGTCGGGGACGAGGCCTTCGTGGATCTGGAGGGCCAGTCCTTCCGCGAGCGCCGTCTTGCCGACCCCGGGCTCGCCCACGAAGACGGGGTTGTTCTTGCGGCGGCGGCAGAGCACGCGGGCCGTCCGTGCCAGCTCGTCGTCGCGGCCGATCAGCGGATCGATCTTGCCCGCCGCCGCGCGCGCCACGAGATCGACGGCGAAGAGCGCGAGCGGGTCGCGCTTGCGGCTCGGCGCCTCGGCCTCGTCGTCCTCCTCGTTCTCCGACGGCTCGCCCTCGACGACGTCTCCCTCCTCCGCGATCTTCGAGACGCCGTGCGAGATGTAGCTCACGACGTCGAGGCGGGTGATGCCCTGCTGATCGAGCAGGTAGGCCGCGTGCGAGTCGGGCTCGCGGAAGATCGCCACCAGCACGTTGCGGCCGAGGATCTCGTCCTTGCCCGAGGATTGCACGTGCGCGGCGGCGCGCTGGATCACCCGCTGGAAGCCGATCGTCTGCTCCGGCGAGACGTCGGCGCCGTCCGGCAGGCGCTGTAGCTTCTCGTCGAAGAAGCGCTCGAGCTCCTGCTTCAGCTCGTCCACGTCGCCGCCGCAATGGCGCACGATCCCGGCCACGTCGGCGTCGTGCAGCAGGGCGTAGAGCACGTGCTCGATGCAGAGGAATTCGTGCCGCCGCCGGCGCGCTTCGCTGACGGCCAGGGCCAGACTGATCTCGAGCTCTCGACTGATGCGCATCAGGCCTCGTCCATGCTGCAGCGGAGCGGATATTCGTGCTTGCGCGCCAACGCCTCGACCTGCGCGATGCGGGTCTCGGCGACCTCACGCGTGTAGACGCCCGCGACCCCCACCCCGCTCTTGTGCACATGCAGCATGATGCGGGTCGCGTCCGACTCCGAATGGTGGAAAACCCCTTGCAGAACGAACACGACGAACTCCATCGTCGTGTAGTCGTCGTTGTGCAGGAGCACCTTGTACATGCGCGGCTTCTTGAGCCGCGTCTTGGTGCGCGTCTCGACGGCCGTCCCCTCGCCGTCGTTCCGCCGGTCCCGCTCGACGCCCATGGGAGGCACCCTAGCATCCGGCGGGCGTCGAAAAAACGCGGGCGCATCGGATTGCCGCTGGCGCGGGATGCCCATCTCTGTAGTAAGCTGGCGGGCCCATGCGCATTCGCGACCTCTTCACGGGCCGCCGGCCGGTCTTCTCCTTCGAGTTCTTCCCTCCCAAGACGGGCGACGGAGAGCAGAGGCTCGTCGAGACGGTGCAGCGGCTGAAGGACCTCGGCCCGAGCTTCGTCTCGGTCACGAAGACCGGCGGGAAGCCGGCGGAGAAGACGATCGAGCTGACGGCGCGCCTCAAGCACGAGGTCGGCGTCGAGGCCATGGCGCACATGACGTGTGCGACCGCGGGGCGGCTCGAGATGCGGCGCATCTTCGAGCGCATCCGCGACGCCGGCATCGAGAACGTGCTGCCGCTGCGCGGCGACCCGCCCGCCGATCAGCCGGACTTCGTGCGCCCGCCCGACGGGTTCGCCCACGCCTGCGAGCTCGTCCGCTTTCTCAAGGAGGGCGGCTTCGACTTCTGCCTGGCGGGCGCCGCGTACCCCGAGAAGCATCCCGAGGCGCCGTCCGCCGAGGTCGATCTGCAGAACCTGAAGACCAAGGTCGACGCCGGGGTCGATCTGCTCATCACGCAGATGTTCTACCGCAACGCCGACTACTTCTCGTTCGTGAAGCGGGCGCGGGCGAGCGGCATCGACCTGCCGATCGTCGCCGGGATCATGCCCATCACCAACGTCGCCCAGATCGAGCGCATCGCGAAGCTCTCCGGCGCGGCGATTCCGGCCGACCTGCAGGCCGACCTCGACCGGACGCGCGGCGACGAGGCGGGAGCGCGCGAGGTCGGCATCGCCTACGCCATCCGGCAATGCCGCGAGCTCCTCGCGCGCGGCGCTCCGGGTATCCACTTCTACACGCTCAACCAATCGCCGGCGACGTCGGCGATCCTGCGCGAGCTCCGCCGCGATCACCCATGACGGATGCGGATCGCGCCGACCCGGTTTGACGCTGTGAAGCGCGGCCACTAGATACCCCCCGATGTCCACGCCGCGGGTCGTGATCACGGGGATGGGGGGCGTGACGCCGATCGGTACCGGCATCGACGCCATCTGGGAGAGCGCGTGCGCCGGACGGTCGGGCATCGGACCGATCACGCTCTTCGATGCGTCCGATCAGCAGTGTCGGATCGCGGGCGAGGTGCGCGGCTTCGAGGCCGGGCGCTGGATTCCGACGAAGCACTTGAAGCGCATGGACGACTTCGCGCGCTACGCCGTCGCCTCCTCCGTGATGGCCGTCGAGGACGCGAAGCTCGAGATTACGCCCGACAACTCGCGCCGGATCGGCGTGCTGCTCGGGAACAACGACGGCGGCGGGCGCACGATCTTTCGCACCGTGGCCGCGTTCCTGGCGAACGGTCCGGGCGCGGTGTCGCCGTTCTACATCACCGCCATCACCAGCAGCATGGGGGCAGCGCAGGTCGCGATCCGCCTCCAGGTGCGCGGGCCGAACTTCACGATCGGCAACGCCTGCGCGTCGGGGCTGAACGGGATCGGCGAGGCCTGGCGCTACATCCGCGACCGGACCTGCGACGTGGTGCTCGCGGGAGGCACCGACGCGCTCATCAACGGCACGGAGGTCGCCGGCTTCTCGAACTCGAAGGCGGTCTCCTTCCGCAACGACGAGCCCGAGAAGGCGAGTCGGCCCTTCGATCGCGATCGCGACGGCTTCGTGCTCTCGGAGGGCGCCGCCGTCGTGGTGGTCGAGTCGCTGGAGCACGCGCGGGCGCGGGGCGCGCGCATCTACGCCGAGGTCGTGGGCTACGCGACCGGCAGCGAGGCGTTCCACATCGCCGCGCCGCTGCCGGATGGAGTCGGCGTCGCGGCCTGCATGCAGGCCGCGATCGAGAGCGCCGGCATCGGGCCGGACGCGATCGACTACATCAACGCCCACGCCACTTCCACGCCGCTCGGCGACGTGAACGAGACGCAAGGGATCAAGCTCGTGTTCGGGGAGCGCGCGCAGCGCATCCCGGTGAGCGCGACCAAGTCGATGACGGGACACCTGATCGGCGCCTCGGGCGCGCTCGAGGCGATGATCGCGGCGAAGACCCTCGCGACGGGGATCGTCACGCCGACCATCAACCTCGACCATCCGGATCCCGCGTGCGACCTCGACTACGTGCCGCACGAGGCGCGGCGTGCGGACGTGCGGTACGCGCTCAGCAACTCGTTCGGGTTCGGCGGCGCCAACGCGTCGCTGGTGCTGCGACGATGGGACGGCTGAGCGTCGCGCGCGGCCTCCTGCTGGCCGCGGCCGCGGTGACGACGGCCGGCGCCGCGCCGCTGCAGAACGGCGCCTTCACGGCGGCGTCCGACGGGATGCCGACGGGCTGGCGACTCGAAGCCTGGGCACGCGATCTCTCCGAGGTCGGGTGGGAGGCGGCGGGGGACGGATCGGGCATCGTCCGGATCGTGAATCGGGGCCCGAACGACGCCCGGCTCTGTCAGACGATTCCCGTCACTCCCGGGGCCTCGTATCGCGTCTCGGCGCGGGTGAAGACCGAGAGCGTCGGCCTCGCGACGGCCGGGGCGCTGATCGCGATCGAGCCGCGCATCGCCGATTCCGTCGACGTGAAGGGTACGCAGGACTGGCAACGCGTCGAGGTGAGCGCGCAGAGCGGCGACCTCGGCAGTTGGGACGTCTGCCTCCGCCTCGGCAGCTACGCGAATCTCAACACCGGGACTGCCTGGTTCGCCGACGTCCGCATCGACGTGCTCGGGGGCGCGCCCCGGGCGGCCGGTCGCGAGTGGCCGAGCGTCGGGTGGGCGCAGATGCTCGCGACGTTCCGGCGGACCCCGTGGATGCAGACGGCCCTGCCACTGGTGGCGGGGCTGGTGCTGGCGTTCGGCCTCGGCGTCTTCGGCCGGCGGGCGCGCTGACGTGCTGCCGCGCACGAGCCGGGTCGTCGTCCAGGAAGGACCGCGCCAGCTCGTGCTCCGCGAGCTGCCGATTCCGCCCATCGACGACGACGGCGCGATCCTGCGGATCGAGGCGTGCGGCATCTGCGGGAGCGACGTCGAGCAGTACACCGGGACGATTCCGGTGCCGCTGCCGGTGGTGCCCGGACACGAGCCGCTCGGCGTCATCGCGGCGATCGGCGACCGGGCGGCGGAGCGCTGGGGCGTGGACGTCGGCGATCGCGTCGCGGTGGAGGCGCCGATCCCGTGCAGCCGCTGCCGCACCTGCCTCGCGGGCCGGTACCACCTCTGCCGCGGACGCGGGACGATGTTCGCGCACGGCTACGTGCGGCTCTCCCACCCGCCGGGACTCTGGGGCGGCTACGCCGACTTCATGTACCTCGATCCCTGCTCGGTGGTGCACAAGGTGCGCGCGGACATTCCTGCGAGCCTGGCCGTCATGTTCAATCCGCTCGGCGCGGGCTTCCGCTGGGCGGTGGAGATCCCGCGCACGGGCCCCGGTGACGTCGTCCTGATCCTCGGTCCGGGACAGCGCGGGATCGCCTCGGTCGTCGCCGCCCGCGCCGCCGGCGCCGACACGATCATCGTGACGGGGCTCGCGCGTGACGGGGCGAAGCTCGCGCTCGCGCGCGAGCTCGGCGCCGACCACGTCATCGACGTCGAGCGCGAGGATGCGGCGCGGCGGGTGCGCGAGCTCACCAACGGGCACGGCGCCGACGTCGTGCTCGAGGTGTCGTCGTACGCAACCGCGCCCGTCGCCGACGCGCTCCGCTACGTCGCGACCAGCGGCCGCATCGTGCTGGCCGGCGTGAAGGGCTTCAAGCCCGTGCCGGATTTCGTGAGCGACTTCGCCGTCGTCAAGGAGGTCACGATCCACGGCGCGTTCGGCGTGACGGCGCGTGCCTACGACGCGGCGATCCGGCTGATCGAGTCGGGGCGCGTGCCGCTCGCGCGCATGCACACGCACGACTTCGCCCTCGCGGACGCGGAGCGGGCCATCCGGACGCTCGCCGGCGAGATTCCCGGCGAGAGCAGCATCCACTCCTGTCTCGTTCCGGACGCGCGCCCGCGTTCTTGACTCACCGGCGGACAGAGGCCACGGTCGCCCCGTGCGCTGCGTCAACTGTCAGACCGCGCTGATTCCCGGCAAGCAGTTCTGTCACGCGTGCGGCACCCGCGCGCCGCTCGCGTGCACCAACTGCGGCGGCACGATCGACCCGGGGTTCCGCTTCTGCCCGGAGTGCGGAACGCCGGCGCCGGCGGAGGCCGCGGGAGGCGGCCGGCCGAGCGGGGCCGGCGTCGAGCCGGCGCGCCCGGCGGCGCCGGCCATTCCGGAAACCCTGGCGGCCAAGATCCGCGCGAGCCAGGGCGTGGTCGCGGGCGAGCGCAAGCTCGTGACCGTGATGTTCTGCGATCTGGTCGGCTCCACGTCGATCGCCGAGCGGCTCGATCCCGAGGAGTTTCGCGATCTCCTCGAGGAGTACATGGCGGTCGTCTTCCGCGAGGTGTATCGCGTCGAGGGTATCGTCACCCATCTCGCGGGCGACGGAGCGATGGCGGTCTTCGGCGCGCCGGTCGCGCACGAGGACGCGCCCTATCGCGCCGTCTACTCGGCGCTCGCCATTCGCGACGCGCTGGCGGCGATGAACGCACGCGGGCATGGCGGCTGCGCGATCGATCTCCAGGTGCGCATCGGCCTCCACACCGGACCGGTCGTGGTCGGCACGGTCGGCAGCGACCTGAAGATGGACTACACGGCGATCGGCGACACCACCAACCTCGCGCAGCGTCTGCAGTCGGTCGCCGATCCCGGCATGGTGCTGATCTCCGACGCCACGCATCGGCTCGTGCGCGGCTTCTTCGAGGTGATGCCGGCGCGGCGCTTCGCGGTGAAGGGCAAGCGCGAGCCCGTCGTGGCGCACGAGGTCCGCGGCCTCTCCGCGACGACCACCGCGATCGCCGTCGCCGAGGCGCGCGGCCTGACCCCGCTCGTCGGACGCATCGAGGAGCTGGCGCAGCTGATCGCGTGCTTCGATCGCCTCGCCGGCGGCTTCCCGCAGGTCGTGACGATCGTGGGCGACGCCGGCAGCGGCAAGTCGCGGCTGATCTACGAGTTCAAGCAACGGCTTGCCGAGGTGCCGGTCGTGTTCTTCGAGGCGCGCTGCTCGGCGATGACGCAAGCGGTGCCCTACGCGCCGTGGGTGGCCATGTTGCGCCAGTACTTCGGGATCACGAGCGACGACGGCGAGCACGAGGCGTGCGAGAAGATCTCGGCTCGGCTCGGCGCCAGCGCCGCCGAGCTCGTGGGGCGCTATCCGTCGCTCTGCCAGGTCATGGACCTCGGCGGCGCCGGAAGCGACGGCGAGTCGTCCGAGGACGAGGCGTCGAAGTACGAGCACTTCGAGGCCGTCTCGGAGCTCGTCTACAAGGCGAGCGAGCAGGCTCCGGTCGTCGTGATCATCGAGGACGTGCACTGGATCGACGAGCCGGCGCGCGAGATGCTCGCGTTGGCCGTCGGAACGACGAGGCGCGAGCGCCTCATGATCCTGATGAGCCACCGGCCCGAGCACCAGCCGGGCTGGCGGGTGAAGTCCGCGTTCACGCAGCTCACGCTCGGCCCGCTCTCCGACGAGGAGACGGTGGAGGTCGTGCGCGGCGTCGCGGGCGGTCCGCTTCCCGGCCGGCTCGAGGGCCTCATCGTGCAGAAGGCCGAGGGCAACCCTTTCTTCACGGAGGAGATCACCCGCGCCCTCGTCGAGGAGGGCTCCCTGCTGCGCAGCGACGGGCAGGTGCGGCTCACGCGCCCAGTGGACGAGATCCGCATGCCCGGGACGGTGGAAGAGCTCGTCAGCGCCCGCCTCGACCGGCTGGGGGCGCAGGGAAAGCGCGTCGTCCAGGTGGCGGCGGTGCTGGGACGACAGTTTCAGCGCGACCAGCTCCGGGAGCTCCTCGTCGACGAGGGCATCGACGTGAACGCCGAGCTCGCCATGCTCGAGGAGCGCGGCATCATCCACCGCAAGAGCCTGCTCGTCGGCGACGAGTTCCGCTTCGGGGAAAGCCTCATTCAAGAGGTCGCCTACGAGGGCCTCCTCCTGCGCCAGCGCCGCGAGCTGCACGATCGCATCGGGCGGATGATCGAAGCCATGCCCGGCGATCCCAACGCCGAGCGCTCGGCGCTGCTGGCGCACCACTACACGCGCAGCGAGCATCGCGAGAAGGCGATCGAGGCCGTCTTGCGCGCCGCGCGCGACGCCGAGCGGGTCCCGTCGTTCCACGCGGCGGCGCGCTTCTATCGCAGCGCCTACGACCTCGCCACGGCGGCGCTCGCGGCCGATCCGGACGCCGCGGAGCACAAGCGCGTCGTCGTGGAGGCCGCGCTCGCCGTGCTGCGCATGAACGTGATCTACGGGATCTTCGACCACGGCGATCCCGAGGAGGCGGCGCGGCGGGGTCGCGAGCTCGCCGAGGAGCTCGGGGACGCGGAGAACCTCGCCGAGCTCTGCGCCTTGCACGGTCTCATGATCAGCGGCCGGGGCCCGAGCAACTTTCCGGCGGGGCAAGCGCTCATCGAGCAGGCGCTCGGCATCGCGGAGCGCGCGGGGCTGGAGCTCGCGACCATCCGGATCTCGCGGGCGCTCGCCTGGGACTATCTCTTCGACGGTCGCTTCGCGGACGCCCGCGCGCGGACCGAAGGCGTCATCGGCGCGCTGGAGCGGGCCACCGTCCCGCTGGAGGGGAAACGGCGCGACATCTACCTCGGGGCGCGCTTCATGCGCGACCGCCTCCATTTCCACGCCGACGACCTCGAGCGCGGCCTCGCCGCGACCCAGGAGACCTACGCCGCGGCCGTCGCGTATCCGAATCGCACGGTGCAGAGCGGATCCGCCGTCACCCTCTCCCTCATGTACCTCGCGCGCGGCGAGTACGAGCGGGCGCGCGAATGGGCCGACCGGAGCCTCGAGATCGCACGCGCGATCGGCAGCGTGTCGCACCTGCGCCTGGCGGCGGCGCTCGGCATCCTCGCGCGGCACGAGCTCGACGAGCCGATCAGCGGCGATCGCCACGTCGAGCTGCTCGAGAATGTCCCGCTCACCGGCATCGAGACGCTCAGCTGCCAGACGATCTGCGAGGCGTTGCTCGTGATCGACGAGGCGAAGCGCGCCGAACAGTGCGCCGAGCGTTCGTACAAGAACGCCGGGGGCCGCCTGCGGGAGCTGAGCTGCACCCTCGCCCTCGGCGACGTGGCCACGCGGCTCGGGCCATCGCGCTGGGCGGACGCGACGCGCTGGTACGCGCACGCGCATACGCTCGCGGAGGCGATCGGCTCGCGGTCGGGGCTCGCCGCGACGAGCCTGGGTCGCGCCACCCTCGCGCAGGCGATGGGCGACGCGGAGGGCGCGGCGCGCCACGCCGAGGTCGCCCGCGCCGCCTACGCGGCGCTCGGCTACGCGCGCGACGCCGGGAAAGCGAACCGCATCCTGGCGGAGCTCGGGGCGGCGAGCCGCGAGACGGCGTAGCGCCGCGGCGCCGGCGTCGGCGTCATCCCTGGGGCGCCTCCACGAGGTGGCGGGCGAAGAACGCGAGCATGCGCCGCCAGGAGTCCTCGGCCGCGGCCGCGTCGTAGGCGACCGCCATGAGCGGCCGCGTGAGCGTCGCGAGAAGCGGATGGCCGGCGTCGTTCATGTACGAGTGGCCGGCGTTTTCGTAGACGACCACGTCGTGTGTGCGGCCGAGCGCGTCGAGGCCGGCGATCAGGCGGCGGCCCTGCGGGGCGAAGATGCGGTCGCGTCCTCCGTAGCCGCCCACGATCGGGCAGGCGCGGGCCAGCGCCTCCGCGCCGGGGACGTCGCCGTAGAAGACGCCGGCGGCGCCGAGCGGCACGCGCGTCCCGAGCAGGAGCGCGTAGCCGCCGCCCATGCAGAAGCCGACGACGCCGACGCGCGCGACGTCCTGACGGGCGGCGACCGCGTCGATCGCCGCTTCCAGGACCGCGACCGTCGCGCCCTCGCCGGCCCGCAGGTCGCGGGCGGCCCGGACGACGCAACCGAGGTGCCAGCCTCCCGCGAGGAAATCCGGCGCGGCGGCGAGGTAGCCGTTGGCGGCGAAGCGCCGCGCGATGCGCCGGATGTCGTCGTTCAGCCCGAAGATCTCCGAGAGCACCAACACCGCCGGGCCGCGTTCCCCGCTCGCGCGCGGGAAGATCTCGAGCGGGATCGTGCGGCCGCCGGCCGTGATCGTGATCCGCTCGACGGCCGCGCTCACGACGTGCTCGCCGCGTCGGGCTCCAGCCGCATCGTCAGCGGGTGCGGGACGTGACGGATCAGGAGGTCGCTCGGATATTTCGCGCCCATCACGGTCGCGACCCGGCTCGCCATCTCCGGCGCTTCGACGGCCCGCACCCGCCGGTACTCGCGACCGCCGATCCGGACGTCGACGAACGGGGTCGTCGTATTGGCCTGCATGCGGCCGGCCGCCCGCGTGCCGAGCCGGATGTAGACCTGGTCGTCGACGACGGCGAGCCACACCGTCGACCAGTGCGGCCCCTCGTCGGCGCCGACCGTCAGAAACTCGAGCGTCGAGAGGTCGCGGAAGGCGACGGGATCCCAGCGCGGTACGACGGCTTGCGGGCTGCAGCCCGAGACCAGGACCGCGAGGACCGCGGTCAGGATGCCCGAGGCCGCTCGACGCGTCTCGCTTCTCGCCATGGCGCTTCCTCCGCGCTCACCGCCGGATCAGGACGCGGGCTTCGCGGCGGCCGCCGCCAGCTCCTCGTCGATGATCTCCTTGAACTTCTCGAACGGCTGCGCGCCGGAGAGCGCGCGCCCGTTGATGAAGAACGCGGGCGTGCCGTTGACCCCCGCCATCACGCCGTCGGCGAGGTCCTTGTCGATCGCGGCGCTGTAGGGCTTCTTCGCGTAGCACTCGTCGAACTTCGCCGTATCGAGACCGAGATCCTTGGCGTACTGCTTCAGGTTGTCGTCGCCGAGCGCGCTCTGGTTGGCGAAGAGCTTCTTGTTGTACTCCCAGAACTTCCCCTGGGCGTTGGCGCAGGCCGCCGCTTCCGCCGCCGGCCGCGCGCGCTCGTGGAACGGCAGAGGGTAGTCGCGAAACACGACGCGGACCTTGTCGCCGTACGTGTCGACGACCTTCTGCACGGAGTCCTCGCCGCGCTTGCAGAACGGGCACTGATAGTCGGAGAACTCGACGATCGTGACCGGGGCCTTGGCGCCGCCGCGCTCGGGGCGGCCGGCCGTCGCGACCTCGACCGTCGGCGCCCTCAGCTTGTCGACGGTCTTGTACTTCGCCTTCAGCTCCTGGATGAACGCGAGCCGGCGCGCCTGGCCCTTCTCGGCTTTCAGGTACTCGACGATCTGCGGCTTCACCTGCTCGAGCGTCTGTCCCTGCAGGTCCTCCTTGTTGTCGTCGTAGAGCTTCTGGATCTCGGCGTCGCTCGGCGCCGGCACCTTCTTCGCGACCTCGTCCTCCTCCAGCTGCGCGGGCGTGACCTTGCGCGCCGCGGCTTCGAGCGTGAAGAGCTCCTGCGCGATCGCCTCGTCGAGACCCTCGCGCAGGATCTCGTACTTCTGGGCCTCGATCTCGATGAGCTTGGGCTTCACCTGCGCCTCGATCTCGGCGCGCGTGAAGCTCTTCGTCCCGACCGTCGCCAGGACGTCGTCGGCCGCGGCGATCCGCGGCGTCGTTCCGATCATCACACCGGCCAGGAGCGCACCCCCGGCCATCGTCAATCTTCGCATGCCTGTCCTCCTTGGGGCCCGTTCGGCGGACGCGCCGCGGGCATTCGGGTCACATGTCCCGCCGGCCGTCCAGCGCCCGACCGAGGGTCACGACGTCGGCGTACTCGACGTCGCCGCCCATCGGGATGCCGTGCGCGATGCGGGTGACGCGCACGCCGAGGGGCTTGATGAGCCGGGCGAGGTAGAGCGCGGTCGCCTCGCCCTCGACGGTGGGATTGGTCGCGAGAATCACCTCGCGCACGGTATCGCCGCGCAGGCGTTGCAGCAGGCCGCCGATCTGGAGGTCCTCCGGCCCGACCCCGTCGAGCGGGGACAGCGCGCCCTGCAACACGTGGTAGCGCCCGCGGAAGCCGCGGGAGCGCTCGATCGCGATCAGGTCCGCGGGCTCCTCGACGACGCAGATCACGTCGGCGGCGCGCTCGCCGTTGGCGCAGATGGGGCACGGGTCGGTCTCCGTGAGCCCGTGACAGGTCTGACAGAGCCGCGTCTGCTCCTTCAGCGCTTTGAGGGCCTCGGCGAGGCCGTCAGCGAGGCCGCGGTCGGCGCGCAGGAGGTGGAAGGCGAGCCGCGCCGCGGTCTTCTCGCCGATGCCCGGGAGCTTCGAGAGCTGCTGGATCAGCCGGGTCATCGAGGGGGTGTAGGCCATGCGGGCGTCGCCTCAGCCGAGCCCGGGGATCTTGAGGCCGCCGGTCACCTTCGTCATCTCCTCGGCGACCATCCGCTGGGCGTTGCGGAGGCCCTCGTTCACCGCCGCGAGGACGAGATCCTGCACGAGCTCGACGTCCTCCTTCAGCACGGCGGGGTCGATCGTGATCGCGAGCAGCTCGTGCTTGCCGTTGACCTTCACCTTGACCATCCCGCCGCCCGCTGCGGCCTCGACGGTCCGGCGGGCGACGTCCTCCTGGACCTGGGCGAGGCGCTCCTGGAGCTGCTGCGCCTGCTTCATGATGTTCCCGATGTCTCCGAAGCTCATGTCTTCCCTCCGCGGCCGCGCGGCCGCACCTCGGTGATCTCGCCGCCGAGGATGTCGACCGCGGCTCGGACGCTCGTGCTGCGCTCCGCGCGCTCGCTGATCTCGCGCCGCCGCGCGTCCTCGGCGGCCATGCGCATCGCGATCTCCTCGGCGGGGGGTTTGGCGACGCTCACGAGGATGCGCCGCGCACCGCCGTAGGCCCGGAACGCGATCTCCTGCAGCGCCGCTGCGCTGTCGGGATCCTTGAGCGCCCGCATCGCGAGGTCGTTCTCGACCCCGATGTGCAGGGTGTCGCCGGTCTCCTCGAGGAGGCGGCTCCCGGCGAGATACACCTTCAGGCTGATCTTGCTCTGCGCCGCGGCGAGGAAGCCATCCCATCCCTTGCCGCCGTTCCCCGCCGGGTCCGCGGCGGGCGGCGCCGCGGCCGCGCTTGGCGGTCGCGGCGGCGGCGCGGGACGCGGCGGGCTCGCCGCCGACGCCGCATCGGCGCGTGGAGACGGGCCGGCGCCCGGTGCCGGCGGCCGCGCGGGGCTCGGCGCCGCGGCCGGCGCGCCGCTCGCGGGACGCGGGCCGCCCCCGGGGGCGCCCCCGCCGAGACGACGTTCCATCGCCTCGAGGCGCGCGAGCAGCTGATCGAGCGGCGCGGCGTCGGGCATGGTCGCCATCTTCACCAGCGTCATCTCGAGCATGACTGCGGGCAGGATCGAGCGCCGGATCTCGTCCGCGCCGACCTGGGCCATACGGAAGAGCCGCTGCAGGTCGTCGCTCGACCGCAGCGTCGCCTGCCGCATCGTCTCCTCGACCTCGGCGTCGGGGAGATCGGTCAGCATGCCCGCGTCGGCGAAGAGCGCCGCGACCGTGAGGTTGCGCAGCTGCCGGACGAGGTCGCGGCAGAATTGTCCGACCTCGTAGCCGTAGCGGTGCAGCTCCTCGACCGCCTGCAGGCACGTCGCCGGGTCGCGCGCGAGGATCGCCTCGGTCGTCCGGTGCAGCACCGAGCGGTCGGCGACCCCGAGCGCGGCGCGCACCTCCGCCTCGCCGATGGTCTTCCCGGCGAAGACGATCACCTGATCGAGCAGGGATTGCGCGTCGCGCATGCTGCCGTCGGCCTCGCGGGCGAGCGCGAAGAGCGCGGCGTCGCTGGTCTCGATCTTCTCGTCGGCGGCGATCTGCTTGAGGCGCGCGAGCAGCTCGGGCATCGGAATGCGCTTGAACTCGTAGCGCTGGCAGCGCGACACGACGGTCGGCGGCAGGCGGTTCACCTCGGTCGTCGCGAAGATGAACTTCACGTGCTCGGGCGGCTCCTCCAGCGTCTTCAGGAGCGCGTTGAAGGCCGCGGTCGAGAGCATGTGGACTTCGTCGATGATGTAGATCTTGAAGCGCCCGGAGGCGGGCCGGTAGCGCACCGCCTCGTTCAGATCGCGGATGTTGTCGACGCCGGTGTTCGAGGCGCCGTCGATCTCGGCCACGTCGAGCGCGCTTCCGGCGGCGATGTCGGCGCAGCTCCCGCACGTGCCGCAGGGCTCGGCGGTCGGCCCCCGCTCGCAGTTCAGCGCGCGGGCGAGGAGGCGCGCGATCGTCGTCTTGCCGACGCCGCGCGGGCCCGAGAAGAGAAAGGCGTGGGCGATCCGGCCCTGCGTGATGGCGTTCCTGAGCGTGGTCGTGACGTGATCCTGGCCCACCACGTCTTCGAATCGTTGCGGCCGCCACTTCCGGGCCAGTACCAAGTACGCCATCGCCGTGTCCTCGAAGAGGGTTCGCGGGTCTCCACCATCGCGGGTCGGTTGCAGGCGACGGTCGTCCGCTCGAGGTGGCAGCTAGGCGCCCCCGCGGCACAGAAAGGGAGTCGGTACCGCTGCTTCCTTTCGGACCTGACGGAGTTCGCGACGCTTTCTTGCGCGGGACCTAGCCACCAC
>JADLHM010000044.1 GCA_020848745.1 Deltaproteobacteria bacterium
GACCGAGGCGGTGGCGCCGGTGCCGGACGGCGATGCGCATGCGGCGCTCGTGGACGCCGTGGCGGACGCGCCGACGGTCGAAGCGGCGACGCGTCCATGACGGCGTGGACGGGGCTCGCTCGCGTCCACTACGTCGTGGCGGTGGCGCAGCTCGGCGCGCTCTTCGGCCTCGCGTCGAGCGCCGGGGCGGGCCCGGCGCTCAGCCGTGGACCGTATCTCCAGCGTGTGACGCAGCGGTCCGTGACGGTGCTCTGGCGGACCGACGCGCCGGCCGCGTGTTCGCTGGCGATCCGCGGCGAGGGGGAGCCGGCGCGAGTGGTGGAGGGCGCGGGCGGGACGTCCTGTGCGGTCGAAGTCGACGGGCTGCAGCCCGGGACCGCGTATCATTATATGCCGCGGGCCGACGGCGTCGGGCTCGGCGACGAGTCCTCGTTTCGCACCGATGGCCCCCGCCCGCGGTTCTCGTTCCTCGTCTTCGGCGACTCGGGATGCGGGTGTCCCACGCAGCTCGCCGTACGGGACCAGATGCTCGCGAGCCCGGCCGACTTCCTCGTGCACACGGGGGACATGGTCTACCGCAAGATCCTGCGGCCGGAAGACTTCGACCGGCTCGTCTTCGAGCCGTATCGCGGGCTCATGAGCCGCGTCGTGCTGTGGCCGTGCCTCGGCAACCACGATCGGGAGCGCGACGACGGCGTGATCTGGCGGGACGTCTTCGTCACCCCCGCGAACAACCCCGAGGGCGCCGAGGGATACTACTCGTTCGATCACGGCACCGCGCACGTCGTCGTCCTCGACTCCAACGCGCCCACCGGGCGCAAGAGCGCGCAGCGGCGTTTCCTCGATCGCGACCTCGCCGGCAGCACGGCGCCGTGGAAGTTCGTGGTGCTCCACCACACGCTGTACTCGAGCGGGACGCACGGCAACGCCACGCGGATTCGCCGCAACCTGGTGCCGCTCTTCGACCAGCATCGGGTCGCCGCCGTCTTCATGGGGCACGACCACAGCTACGAGCGCACCAAGCCGCTACGGGACGGCGCGGTCGTCGCGCCCGGCGCGGGGACCGTCTACGTCACGACGGGCGGCGGGGGAAAGTCGATTCGTCCGGTCGGGAGCAGCGACTTCACGGCCTACGCGGAGTCGGCGTTCCATTTCGTGCGTGTCACGGTGGCGGACGACACGGTCGCCATCGAGATGATCCGCGCCGACGGTCTCGTGCGTGACCGGGTCACCCTGCCGCGGAGGAGCTCGTGAGATCGGCGGCCCGGCGGCGCGATCGCGGTCTGCGCGCCGCGGCCGTGTGGGTGATCGCCGCGGGGCTCGTCGCGGACGCGTCGATGCCCGCCGCGGCGCAACGGTTGCCGGATCCGGCGCGTGCCGCCGCGGCGGTGCGGTGTCAGCAGGGGCTCGTTGCCGGCGGCGCCCGCCTCGTCGCGCGGCGTCTCCGGCTGCTCGGCGTCTGCGCCGGCGGGGCGTTCGCGTGCGTCCAGACGCGACCGGGGGCGGACGGCTGCCTCGCGGGCGTCCGCGAGCGCTGCGTGCGGGCCCTGCGCGTCTACGAGACGCGGGACGTGCCGGCGGTCGAGCGGGCGCTGCGGCGACGGTGCGGCGGGCTCGGATTCGCGGACGTGCTCGCGCCGGACGGCCTCGGCCAGGCGACGGCGACGTCCGGCTGCGGCGCGGACGACGCCGTCGTGGTGCACGACGTCGCGTCGCTGGCGCGGTGCCTGGTCGCCCAGCACGCTGCCGAGGCCGACCGATTGTTCGCCGCACGGCTGCCGCGAGCCGGCGAGCTCGTCGCGGTGAGCGGAGTGTCGCTCGGCTCGTCGAGCACGTTGCCGGACTTCGGCGGCAGCGGTACCGGGCTCGGAGATCGGCGGGCCGCGAAAGCGGTGAAGCGTTGTGCGGCCGCGATCGGGCGGGTTGGCGACCGGGTGGTGAACGCCGAGCTCCGCGGCGTGGCGCGCTGCGGGCGCGCCGTGTTGGCGTGCGTGCAGACCGTGACCGCGGCGGCCGGCGCGGGGAAGCCCGAGAAGGTCGCGCCGACGGATTGCCTGCCGCAAGCGGCCGTCGCGTGCGCCGAGCACGCCGCCCGCGCGGCGGGCGTCGCCGACGGGGTGGCGGCCGCGCTCCGGCGGGGTTGCGGCCGCGACGTCCTGCCGTTCGACGTCCTGCGCGCGGCGACCGGCGCCCATCTCGACGCGCTCGCGAGCGAGTGCGCTCGTCATGGAGTGGCGTCGCTCGCCACGCTCGACGACTACGCGCGATGCCTCGTCCGGCAGCACCGATGTCGCAGCCGGGCCATCGTGCTGCGGGAAGCGCCGCGGGCGCGCGAGCTCGCGGCGTACGCGGGACGCCGGCTCGGGAGCGGCGTTTGCGCGGACGAGCCGGCCTCCGGGCTCGCGTCCGTGCAAGCGGTCCACCACGACGCGGCAGCCGCCAACGGGCTCGACGGTCCTCGCGCGGTCGCCGTGAGCCCCGACGGCGCGCACGTCTACGTCGCGAGCTTCGACGACGATGCGCTGGCCGCATTCCGGCGCGACCCGCAGGACGGCCGCGTGACGCCGGTCGGCGTCAGCTTCGACGGCATCGACGGCGTCGACGGGCTGAACGGGGCGCGTGGCCTCGCGCTCAGCCCCGACGGCGCGCACGTGTACGTGGCGGGCGCACGCGACGACGCGGTCGCGGTCTTCGCGCGCGACGCCGGGAGCGGCGTGCTGACGTTCGTGCAGCGCCGGAAGAACGGTGCGGGCGTGCTCGACAGTCTGAACGGCGCCCGGGCGGTCGCCGTCAGTCCGGACGGCAAGCACGTGTACGTCGCCGGGGATCCGGCGGATGCGATCGCGGTCTTCGCGCGCGACGCGGCGACCGGCGCCGTGACGTTCGTCGCGCGGGTGAAGAACGGCGAGGGCGGAGTCTCCGGCCTCCACGGACCGTACGCGCTTGCGCTCAGCCCGGACGGCGCGAGCGTCTACGCCGCCGCGTTCGACGACGACGCGGTGGTCGCGTTCGCGCGCGACGCAGGGACCGGCGTTCTGAGCTTCGTCGGGCGCGTGAAGGAAGGCGAGAACGGCGCGGCGGGCCTCGACGGGGCGCGCGCGCTCGCGGTCGCGCCGGACGGCGCGCACGTCTACGTCGCCGCGGAGCTCGCGCGCGCCGTCGTGATCCTGGCGCGCGACCCCGCGACGGGCGCGCTCGCGCCGAGCGCGGTGCGGCGCCATGTCTTCGGCGCGCCCGACGGCCTCGGACGACCCGACGCGGTCGTGGTCGGCGGCGACGGCGCACAGGTCTTCACGGTGAGCGGCCACGACGACGTCGTCGCCGCGTTCGCGCGGGACGCGGCGAGCGGCGCCATCACGCTCGCCGCGAGCACCGTTCTCGCGACCGGGCCGCAGAGCGGCGATCCGGGAGTGCTCGGCCTGGCGCTCGCTCCCGCGGGCACGGAGCTCTACGCCGTGCAGAGCACGCGCGATGTCCTGGAGGTGATCACGACGCAGGAGTGAGCGAGAACCCACGTGACGTGCGCCACGGCGGACGCGATACCGGTCATGCACGATTGCCCTTCCGGGCATCGGCGCAGCGGAGATTCGCCGTCTCCGGCCGCGGTTTTCAGGGCATGAACGCCCACGAAATCAACCGCGTACGTGGCCCGGACCGGTGCGCCCCGCGGCGCGGCACCCGGCTTGCTCTTTAGCGACTCGCATGGCGGGGGCAGGCGAGATCCCTTTTCAGGTGTCGTTCGGTGTCGCGGTCCACCTCGGACGCAGCGGCTTCAAGGATCTGCAACGGGATTTCCGGCGCGAGGCGAGACGCGCGCTCGCGACCGCGTTCAAGGAAATGCTCGGGAAGATCGAGCGCGCGCTGATCAAGGCGCGGATCGTGTGCGGTCCGTGCGCCGCGCCGATGTACAGCCGTGGCCGGAGCACGCGGCGGATCGTGACGGCCTTCGGGCCGATCGAGGTCA
>JADLHM010000045.1 GCA_020848745.1 Deltaproteobacteria bacterium
CGACCACGCAGGCGCCGCCGATCGCGAACGCGTAGATCCGGTCGAGGCGCCTGAGCGGCCCGTCGGCGCCGCCGGCGCGCGCGCGGTAGAGCCGGAGCGCTCCGAAGTGCTGGGCCGCGAAATGGTGCGTGACGAGCGCGTAGTCGAGGATGGCGAGCGCCATGACGCGCTCGGCGCGCGACCACGCGAGCGCGCCGTCGGCGGGGAGCAGGATCGCGAAGCAGGCGACCGCGATCGCGGCGGGGATCAGCACGAAGCGCGCGGGCTCGGCCCGGCGGAGCGGTTGGTAGGCGGTCGTGCAGTAGGCGAGCCACGTCGAGCCGATCCGGTGCCCGAGCCAGAGGAGCGCCGTCAGCCAGCCGTAGACGAGATCGAGCGAGCCGGCGCGGGGATCGTCGCCGCGCGAGAGCACCAGCACGAGCGGCACCAGCCAGAGCGCCGAGAGCATCCAGACCGCGTCCCATGCGGGCCCGCACACCCAGGGGAACGCGCTCCGCACGGCCGGCCGTGTGCGAGCGTCCGCGCCGAGGGGCGGCGGTACGAAGACGGCATCGGGCACGGCGCGCGCTCTATCCACGGGAGGAACGTCGCTGCACGGAGTGATCCGCGGCAGGCGCCGGAACGCGGCGGGCGGCACCAGCCAAGCCGGTGCCGCCCGCGCGGACCATCTCAGATCGGGCCGGGCGGGTGCGCCCGACTTCCGATACGCCGAGCTCAGCCGCCGCGGCGCGGTGACGGCGGACGGCTCTTGCAGAACACGTCACGTGAGAACTGCTGCATCTTGCCGGTGTTGCCGAGGATCTCCCGGGCTTCCACCGAACGGCACTCGGGCGTGATCTTGGCGAGCTCCGCGTTGATCTCGCGACCGCGGTCGCAGTCGGCGAGCGAGACGACGTGCAGGCACGTGCCCGGCTTCGCCGCTACGAGCGCGCGCGCCGCCGCGATCGGATCGCCGCCGGTGTTGGACCCGCCGTCGCTGACGACGATCACCGCCGTCTTGCCCTCGAGACCGCTCACGACGGGCGTGAGCTCCTCGAAGCCTTTGGCCATGGGGGTGAGACGCAGCGAGACCGGCTGCCTGTCCGGGATCCAGCCGATGCGCGTCGCGAGCGAGCCCTGGTCGTAGACGTACGACGCCTTCACCTCTTCGAAGGGCGCGAACAGGTAGAGCGCCGAGTCCAGACAGCAGAACTTCGACGGAACCTCCTGGTTCAGCTCGAGGAGCGTGCGCTTGGCGAGCGCTTCCTTCACCTCGCCGAGCTCGGAGTGCGACGTGTACATCGAGCCCGACTGGTCGACGAACAGGACGAAGTTGTCGACCTTCGGCAGGTCGCATCCTGCCAGATCGGCCTCGGCCGCCCGAGGCGTCACCCCCGCGGCGAGCACCAGTCCGAGGATTCCTGCACACCACACCATTCCCTTCATTACCGTCTCCCTTTCTTCAGGCCCTCCCGGCCTGTCTCTCCGTGATCCCCGGCCTCTCGTTCTCCGGCCGGCGCCCGTGGGGGCCATGCTGCTCCACCTAGTTTACGAATGGGGGGGGCCGCAAGCGCAACCCCTGAATTGCACGGCCGGGGAGGGGGTCGCACCCGGCTGGCCAGGACCGGAGCCGGCCGCTATCCTCCGCCTTCGCGGGCAGCCGCCGCTCCCGCGCCGACCCGGGAGGCATCGCTCGATGAAGAATCCGCCCCGCCTCGAATTGCTCTGCGAGTACTACGCGACGCTCGGGGAACCGGCCGTGGTCGGCGTCGGCCCTACGGGATGCGCCAGATCTTCGACGTCACCGGCGGGGAGGTGACCGGAGAGCGCCTGCGGGGACGTGTCCTTCCGAGCGGCGCCGACTGGATCTTGATCGGTCCCGACGGCGTCGGCCGCTTCGACGTGCGCGCCACGATCGAGACGCATGACGGCGCGCTCCTCTACGTTTCGTACACCGGCGTCCTGCACATGACCGAGAACGTCCTTGCCGC
Source organism: Deltaproteobacteria bacterium (assembly GCA_020848745.1). Lineage (NCBI taxonomy): Bacteria > Pseudomonadati > Myxococcota > Myxococcia > Deltaproteobacteria bacterium. The sequence goes on from JADLHM010000045.1 coordinate 1,971, forward strand.
CGTCGCGGGCGGCGGCCATACGGAGTTCGGCGAGACGACCTTCTTCGCGGCGCCGCGCTTCGAGACCGGCGACCCACGGTACGCATGGCTCAATGGCGCGTTCCTGCTGAACCAGGGACGCGTCGGTCCCCGTCGCGTCGAGTACCGCTGCTTCGAAGTGACATAGCGGCCCGGTCGGGGGACGCGAGCAGGCGATGTCCGTTCCCCGTTGCGGATCCGCATCCATTGGGGGGCGCGCGTGAGCTGGTTCGCGAAGAAGACCAGGGTGCTCGTCGTCTGCGACGACCCGGCGGTACTCGCAAAGCTCCGGGCGAGGGTCGAGCTGTTCTGGCCCGCCGACATCCCGGTGAAGACGCTCGCGGTCTTCTGCGGCTGGGCGGACGAGGCGATCGACAGCATCAAGGACTACCGGCCCGACGTCCTGCTCCTCACGCACGCGTTCCGGCGCGACGAGAAGACGGGTCGGGACGTCGCGCGCTGGATCGACGAGCACTACCGAGCGCCGATCCACGTCGCCGTGCACGGGGATGTCGCCGAAGCGGAGCTCCGTCGGCTCTTCGAGGGCGTCCGCTGCGTCAGCCACTTCATCGCCGGCGAAGGGGTCCGCGAGTTCATCCGCGACTGCACCCGACCGGAGCGCGCCGAGGGATAGCGAGGGCACGGGTGGCTCCCGGGTCATGCGATCACGAAGGATCGGTCTTCGCCGGCTCGCTCGGACGGTGCACGTCGACGAAGCCGCCGGACCGGGACGCGCTTGACCTGGCGGCGTCGCGTGCGCCATGACGCGCAGCACGACGGAGTCTGTTTCGTCTCAAAGCTAGTTAGGAGCCCGACCGCATGTTCGCGAACGAATGTTGGTGGATTACGGGCGCTTCCTCCGGGATCGGCGCGGCGCTCGCCCTCGGGCTCGCGGCGCGCGGCGCGAGCGTCGTGCTCTCGGGCCGGAACGTCGGGGCGCTCGAGGCGGTCGCGCGGGACTGCGCCGACGCCCTCGTGCTGCCGTTCGAGGCGACCGACTTCGACGCGGTCCCCGCGATCGCCGAGCGGGCGTGGGCATGGAAGGGACGCATCCACGGCCTCGTCAACAACGCGGGAGTCTCGCAGCGCTCGCTCGCGGTCGAGACCGCCTTCGCCGTCTACCAGAAGATGATCGCGATCGACCTGCTGGCGCCGATCGCGCTCACGCAGGCGGTGCTGCCGCGCATGGTGCGCGCGGGCGGCGGCCGGATCGTCGCGATGTCGAGCGTCGCCGGGTTCGTCGGAGCGCCGCTCCGCTCGGCGTACAGCGCCGCCAAGCACGGGCTCGTCGGCTACCACGACTCGGTGCGCGCCGAGAACGAGCACCTCGGGATCCGGGTGCACGTGTTCGCGCCGGGATCGGTGCGGACCAACGTGTCGCGGAACGCGCTCCTTGCCGACGGCTCGGCGCGCGGCGCGAGCGACGCCGCCATCGAGAACGGCATGCCCGCCGCGGAGGCGGCCGAGGCGATGCTGGTGGCGATCGCCGACGGCAAGCGCGAGCTCATTCTCGCGAGCGGGATGGAGCACGAGGTCGTGATGTTGCGCCGCCGCGATCCCGAGGCGCTCTTCGAGCGGATGTCGATGCTCGTCCGCGCCGGCTACGCGCAGTCGATGGCGTCGGACACCGGCGAGAGCTGACGCTCCGTCGCCGGCGTGCGGCCGTCACCGACGCCTTCCCGTCAGCGCGCCGGGACGATGTTGCTCCAGGTCTCGGTGAGCACGTCCTTCCCGTTCCGGAGGAAGCCGCGAAGCTCGGTCGGCTCGTTCGGCCGTAGCTGCTTCACCCGCACGAGCATGCGCCACATGCCGGTCGCCTCGATGCGATAGGCGTTGCTCTCGAGGATCTCGCCGTTCGCCGGCGCCGTGACGACGGCCTTCACCGGCGCGTCGGCGGCGAGCCCGGCGAGCGAGGGGCCGGTGAAGTCCACGACGAACTGCCGCTCGTCGCCGGCGAGCTCGGCGAAACCGCGCCCGGTGCGCGTCTGGGCGACCCAGGCCCCGGGGGGGTGCTGCATCGCGGCGCCCTGCCAGTGCAGGCGATAGGCGAAATCGAGCGGGCGGCCGATCGGCGGGAGCTCCTCCGGCACCCAGTAGGCGACCGAGTTGTCGTTGGTCTCGTCCGGCGTGTGCAGCTGCATGAGCTCGACGCGCCCGGGCCCCCACGATCCGACGGGCTCGACCCACGCGCTCGGCCGGAGCTCGTAGCGCGCCTCCGCGTCCTCGTAGCTCGCGAAGCTCCGGTCGCGCTGCATGAGGCCGAAGCCGCGCAGGTCGCGCATCGCGAAGGACGTCGTGAACGTCCGCTCCGGATCGAGCAGCGGCCGCCACAGCCACTCGCCGCTGCCCGTCGCCACCGAGAGGCCGTCCGAGTCGTGCACCTCGGGACGGAAGTCGGCGCGGTGCGGCTGGTTCTCGCCGAAGAAGTACATGCTGGTGAGGGGCGCGAGCCCGAGCGTGGCGACCGGCGCGCGCAGGAAGACGCGGGCCCGGACGTCGATCACCGTCTCGGCTCCGGGGTGCACGTCGAAGCGGTACGCGCCGCTCGCGCGCGGCGAGTCGAGGAGGGCGTAGACCGTGAGCGTCCGAGCGTCCGGGGTCGGGCGGACGAGCCAGAACTCAGTGAAGTCGGGGAACTCCTCGCCCCGGCCGCCGACGGTGTCGATCGCGAGCCCGCGCGCCGAGAGTCCGTAGCGCAGTCCGGCGGCGAGTGCCCGGAAGTAGCTCGCGCCGAGGAAGACGACGAGCTCGTCCTTGTAGGCCGGGTCGTTCAGCACGCAGTGGACGCGAAAGCCCGCGAACCCGAGGTCGCCCCATTTCGCGGGGGAGAGCCGGTTCTTGCCGTAGTCGAAGTCGGCGCGCTCGTACGCGATGTGGCGCACGCCCGCGGGCCCGACCTCGTTGATGCGCACCGGGGCCGTCTGGAACTTCCCGAGGTGGAAGAACATCACTTCGAACGGCAGCTTCTCGGGACGCCAGAGCGCGTGATCGGGGCGGTAGCGGATGTCGCGATACTGGTCGTAGGTGAGGGCGCGGAGCTCTTCCGGCACCGGCCGGTTCTCCCGGTGATAGGGGCGCTCCGCCCGCGCCTGCGCGAGCGCGGCGACGTCGTCGAAGTCGAACGCCCGGGCGGCGGCGCTCGGCAACGCCGCGAGCAGCAGGCACGCGAGGAACGTGGCGCGCGTGGGGGGACGCATCGCGCGCCGACTACCCGGCGCTCGGCGCGTGGGCTTCGTCCTGGCACTGCAGCATGAGCCCGCCGTGGCTCCATGCCGCCCCGGACGCCATCGCCATGGCGACGAAGATCACCTCGGCGAGCTCCCGCTCGCTCGCGCCCGCCTTCTCGGCTCTCTTCACGTGCGCGTCGATGCACCACGGGCACTGGGTGACGTGCGCGACGCCGAGCGCGATCAGCTCCTTTGTCTTGTTGTCGAGGGCGCCCGCCTCGAACGCTTTCTTGTCGAACTCGAGCCAGGCGCGGAACGGCTCGGGCGCGAGCTCGCGCATGCGCTTGAACTGCCGGGGAACGTCGACGCCGTGGAACTGCATGAGAGTGCTCCTTTCGCGGCGGGGCCCGCCGTCGTGAGACTCGTTCGCGGTTGGGCTGCCGGATCGTTTCGGTGAGAAAGAACGTCGCCGCCGTGCGCGCGGCTCGCGCGGCTCATGTGGCGCGGCTCGAGGGCGAGCTCGATCATGAACGCGCCGTCCCGCATGCCGAGGTTGCGGCATCCGAGGTACTCCATGAACTCGCTGAGCTCGTCGTCGCCCATGGGCGGGTGGCGTAGCAGAAACCGGCGTGCTCCGCCTCTCCGGCCGCGCCGCGGAGCACGCCGCGGCGGACGCCGGCGCCCGGTCGGAGGAGATGCCCCGAACTCGCGGAGGCTGCGGGCTCCGGCGCGGCGCGCTACGGGGTCGCGAGCGGCGTCGGCGTCGGCGCCCGCCCGACCTCGACCCGACCGAGCTTGCAGGTCGCCTCGCCGGTGTCGAAGCAGCGGAGTTCGCCGTCGACCGCGCGTGCGCACTCCTGGTCGCCGTCGCATCCATCGTTCGTGCTGCACTCGTGACAGGCCTGGTCGTCGTCGCCGCCGCTGTCGCCGCACGCTCCGGCGACCAACGCCAACAGCAGCGCCACCATCCCCATCCGGCCGATCGTCGTCGCGAGCATGCGGGCGCGTGTCGCACAACGCGTCCCGCGACGCAAATGCCGCGGCGGGCCGGGTAGTGTCTCAGTTCGAGCATGCGCCGAAGCTCCGGTCCGTCGCGCGCGCTCGGCGTTCGGGGTCGGCGGTGGGTGGGTCCGGGACGCCTCCTACGGTCGCCGGAATCCTGCCACCCAGCGCGTACGACACGCCGCAACCTCTCTGGCTTACGCACAACGCGAGCTGCGGCTCCCCGGAGCCGTCCCGGACCCACCCACCGCCGAGGCGTCGCAGTACGGACAGAGCAGCCGGCGCAACCTCGCCGTGCCGCACTACAGACTCGCTGCGCCGCGCTCGACGGCTGCCCGAAGACGGGAAGATGCTTCCGCAGGCGGGCGGGTCGGGACCGGCTTCGGGGAGCCGCAGCTCGCGTTGTCCGCAAGACAGGAAGGCACCGGCGGGCCGTACGCGCTGGGTGGCAGGACCCCGGCGACCGTAGAGGCCGGCCCCGACCCGCCCGCCTGCGGCCCCCGTTTCCGAATGACTCCGTCGCGCGAAAATCGAATCGAGGCACTACGGCGGGCCGCGATCGTGCCGGTCAGGGACTCGCCGCGGTCGGCCGCGCGCGCCCGCTCCGCGCTTGCGGCGGCCCGTCGGCGAGGCAGTGCGCGTAGACGGGCTCCGGCCGCTCGGCGTCGAGCGCGAGCACGGTCAGGCCGAGGGCGCCGCGCTCGGTCACGTCGAGGCGCATGTAGCCGGGTCGTGCTGTTGCCATCATCACGGTGCCCATGTCCTCGACGACCCGATCGACCTTGCGCACGCTGCCGGCGCCGCTCACGAGGTAGTAGCCGCCGATCATGTCGCGGTGCACCTGCAGGCTGTGCTCGTGGCCGCCGACGTACAGGAGCGGAACGAGCGGGCGGGTGGCGCGATAGATCGCCTGGATGTACCGCCCGTACGACTCGCTGGTCGCGTCGGTGTCGGTGACGCCGAGCTGGCGCGCGAGCGGATAGGTCGAGCCGATGACGGGCAGCGGGATCCACGCCCAGGGCCAGAAATCGGTGAGCGGGAAGAGGTGCTGCTTCCACCCGAAGTGTCCGCCGTGCGGTCCGGCGGTGACGAGCGGATGGTGAACCGCGAGCGCCAGGTGGCGGCCTTCGGGGGCGTCGAACTCGGCGGCGAGATCGAGGTACGCGTCGCGCACGGTCCGCTCGGGACATGCGCGCACGTGCTCGTCGGGGTGGTCCATGAGATGGCCGAAGCCGATCGGGTCGATCAGTACGAAGCGCAGGTGGGGTCCGAGGTCGAGCCGCTCGGGCCCCGCGCAGCCGCCGGGGGGCAGCATCCGCACGCGCGGCGCGAAGCGCTCCAGGAAGTGACGCTGCGCGAGGGCGCGATCCCAGCCTTGCGGCCCCTCGGCGTGCCAATCGTGGTTGCCGAGAAGGAATACGGCGCGCGCCGGCGCGGAAGCCGCGATCTGCGCCTCGAGCACGCGCTCCCCGTGCCGGCGGTCGCGATGACCCTCGGGCGGAAGGCCGTCCCAGTAGACGTTGTCGCCGAGAAAGAGCACGAGCACGCGCTCGGGCCCGAGCGCCCCGACCGCCGCGGCGACGTCGTCGTGGAGCCCGCGGAGGACGGGATCGACGATCGCGTCCGAGTCGCCGCGCGGCAGCGTCGGCGCGCCGGCATCGCCGATCAGGAACGCGGCGTACTCCACGCCGTCGCCGGCGGCGCAGTCGCGAGCCTGCACCGGGCCGCCGCGCATCACGACGACCGGACGCGCGCAGGCCCCGATCCCGAGTATGGCGGCGATCGCTAGGATCGCGATGCGCGGTCGAAAGCGCTCCGTGGTGCGGACTCCTGACTAGTGGCGGTGCCCTAGCGCCGCTCGATCTGGGTCACGTCGCGCACCGCGCCCATGGCGGCGCTCGTCGTCATCGCCGCGTAGGCGCGGAGCGCCGCCGATACCTCGCGGTCGCGCTCCGGCCGGTAGGCCGCCGCGCCGCGCGCCCGCATCGCCGCGTCGCGCCGCGCCAGGGTTTCGGCGCTCACCACGACGTCGATCGTGCGAGCGGGAATGTCGATGCGGATCCGGTCGCCTTCCTCGACGAGGGCGATCGTGCCGCCCTCGCCGGCCTCGGGCGAGACGTGGCCGATCGAGAGCCCGCTCGTGCCGCCGCTGAAGCGGCCGTCGGTCACGAGCGCGCAGGATTTTCCGAGGCCTTTCCCTTTCAGGAACGACGTCGGGTAGAGCATCTCCTGCATGCCGGGGCCGCCCTTCGGGCCCTCGTAGACGATGACGACGACGTCCCCCGGCTTGATCTCGTTGGCGAGGATGGCGTCGCAGGCGGCGTCCTGCGAGTGGAAAACGCGCGCGGGTCCCTCGAACTTCCAGATGCTCTCGTCGACGCCCGCCGTCTTCACGATGCAGCCGTCGCGGGCGATGTTGCCGTAGAGCACGGCGAGACCGCCGTCGGTGGTGTAAGCATGCGCCGCGTCGCGGATGCAGCCGGCGGCGTCGTCGTCGTCGCGGGTCGCGAAATGCGCGTCCTGCGAGAAGGCGACGGTCGTGCGAACGCCGCCGGGCGCGGCGAGGGCCCGCTCCTTGGCGTCCGCACTCGCCGTGGGGCGCCGGACGTCGTTCCGGTCGATCGCCTCGCCGAGCGTGGCGGCGTGGACGGTGCCGACGCTCCGGTGGATCAACCCGGCGCGGTCGAGCTCGCCGAGAATCGTGAAGATGCCGCCGGCGCGGTGGACGTCCTCGACGTGGTAGTGCGACGCGGGCGCCACCTTGGAGAGCGTCGGCACGCGGCGTGACAGCTCGTCGATGTGCTCCATGCGGAAGTCGACGCCGGCCTCGCGCGCGATCGCCAGGATGTGGAGCACGGTGTTGGTCGAGCCCCCCATCGCGATGTCGAGGGCCATCGCGTTCTGGAACGCGGCGAAGGTGGCGATCTTGCGCGGCGTGACCGCGTCGTCGCCCTGGACGTAGCGCTGCTTCGCCATCGCGACGATGCGCCGCGCGGCCGCCTCGAAGAGCTCCCAGCGCCGCGCGTGGGTCGCGAGCAGGGTGCCGTTGCCGGGCAGCGCCAGGCCGAGCGCTTCGTTCAGGCAGTTCATGCTGTTCGCGGTGAACATGCCCGAGCACGAGCCGCAGGTCGGGCAGGCGGAGCGCTCCATCTGCTCGAGGTCGGCGTCGGAGACCGACGCATCGCTCGCCGCGATCATCGGGTCGATCAGGTCGAGCTTCCGGGTCTGGGCCTCGGCGGCCCCCCCGAGCGGCTTGCCGTCGCGGTCGTGCGTGCCGGCGATCTTGCCGGCCTCCATCGGCCCGCCCGAGACGAAGATCGTCGGGATGTCGAGCCGCATCGTCGCCATCAGCATGCCGGGCGTGATCTTGTCGCAGTTGGAGATGCAGAAGAGCGCGTCGGCGCAGTGCGCGTTCACCATGTACTCGACGCTGTCGGCGATGAGGTCGCGGCTCGGCAGCGAGTAGAGCATCCCGCCGTGGCCCATCGCGATGCCGTCGTCGACGGCGATCGTGTTGAACTCGACGCCCCAGCCGCCGGCCTCGTCGATCACCCGCTTCACGCGCTGCCCGACGTCGTGGAGGTGGACGTGGCCCGGCACGAACTGCGTGAAGCTGTTGGCGATCGCGATGATCGGTTTCTGGAAGTCGGCGTCCGTCATGCCGGTCGCGCGCCAGAGGGCGCGCGCGCCGGCCATGTTGCGGCCCGCGGTCGAGGTGCGGCTGCGAAATCCGAGAGCGCTCATGCCTTCGACCCTACATGGAAATCACCTGCCGGCCCACCGCCCCGGCCCCGCCCTCGGGCCGGCTGGCCATCCCGCGCCCGTACCGTGTAGCACTGCGGCTCCACGATGGACGGGGCGGGATCGGCATCGACGCGGCGGGTGCTCCTGGCGAGCCTGGTCGGCACCGCGGTCGAGTTCTACGACTTCTACATCTACGGGACCGCCGCGAGCCTCGTCTTCGGCGCGCTCTTCTTCCCCGCGGCGAGTCCGTCGGCACAGCTGCTCTCGGCGTACGCGACCTTCACCGTCGCGTTCGTCGCGCGTCCGGTCGGGGCGGTCGCGTTCGGGCACTTCGGCGACCGCATCGGCCGGAAATCGACGCTCGTCGCGTCGCTGCTCCTGATGGGGCTCTCCACCTTCGCGATCGCGTTTCTGCCGTCGTACGAGCAGGCGGGGTGGATCGCGCCGGCGCTCCTCTGCCTGCTGCGCTTCGGGCAGGGATTCGGGCTCGGTGGCGAGTGGGGCGGCGCGGCGCTGCTCGCGGTCGAGAACGCGCCGCCCGGCTGGCGGGCGCGCTACGGCATGTTCCCCCAGCTCGGCGCGCCCGTCGGCTTCATCGCCGCGAACGGACTCTTCCTCCTGCTCGGGCTCGCGCTCACGCCGGAGCAGTTCGTCGCCTGGGGCTGGCGGCTGCCGTTCGTCGCGAGCATCGCGCTGATCGCGCTCGGGCTCTGGGTGCGGCTCCGGCTCGGGGAGACGGCGGCGTTCCGCGCCGCGCTCGCCGCTGCGCCGCCGCCGCGCGTGCCGCTCGCCGAGGTCGTGCGCGGACACTTTCTCGCCGTGCTCGGCGGCACGGGCGCCGTCGTCTGCTGCTTCGCGCTCTTCTATCTGACGACGGTCTTCGCGCTCGGCTACGGCACGCGGACCCTCGGCTACGGGCGCGAGGCCTTCCTCGCCCTCCAGCTCGGCGCGATCCTCTTCATGGCCGCGGGCACGATCGTCGCCGGCTACTGGTCCGATGCCGCGAGCCCGCGCCGCGTGCTCATGAGCGGCTGCGTGCTCGCGGTCGGCGCGGGCGCGGCGCTCGCCCCGCTCATGGGCGCGGGGTCGTTGGCGCTGGTCTTCGTGTTCCTGGCCGGCGCGCTCTTCGTCATGGGGCTGGTGTACGGACCGCTCGGCGCCTTCCTGCCGGGCCTTTTCCCGGCGCGCGTTCGCTACACGGGCGTGTCGATCGCCTTCAACGTCGGCGGCATCATCGGCGGCGGCCTGGCGCCGATGATCGCGCAGGCGCTCGCCGACGCGGGCGGCCTCTGGCTCGTCGGCCTCTACCTCGCCGGCGCCGGCGCGCTGAGCTTCGTGGCGCTCGCCGCGCTCGCGCGGCCGGCGGTGGAGTAGCGGGTGGCGCCGGTCCGGGGCACGCGCTCGCGGGGTCGTGCCGGCGCTCCGGAACGGCGGCGTCTGTGCGCGCCCCACTGGCATCGTAGCGGCGGGAGCTGGTATGGCGCGCACGCGTTTCCGACGCGGGAGTCGGACCAACCATCACAGAAGGAGAAGTGCACATGAACAAGGTCACGGGATTCCTGATGGCGTCGGCGGCTGCCGGCCTGGTGCTGTCGGGGGCTGTCGGGGCGCGCGCCGACGCGGGCAAGACGGGCGGCGAGGTCTACTGCTCGGGCATCAACGCGTGCAAAGGCCAGGGGGCCTGCGCGGGCGCCGGGCACGCCTGCGGCGGCAAGAACGCCTGCAAGGGGCAGGGGATCGTCAAGACGAGCGAGAAGGAGTGCAAGGAGAAGGGCGGCAAGGTCGTTCCCGATCCGATGGCGAATTGATCGCCCGCGCGCGACGCGGCGGCGCGGGGGCACCGCGCCGCCGTCACGCGCCGCCGACGAAGGCGGCGCGCCGCGGCGCGCTCGGGAAGCGCGCCGCGTACTGCTCGACCCCGAGGCGGAGCACCTCGCGGAAGCGTTCGCGCTCGACCGCGAGCTCCGGCGCGAGCCGCGCATCGAGGAGGCGCGCGAGCGGCGGGTAGGCGCGCAGGTCGCCGACCAGGTCGGCGAGCGAGAGCCCGTGGCACTCCCCGAGGATGCACATCGCGGCGTACGCGAGCTGGCTCGGGTTCGGCTTCAGGCTCCAGGCGCGGCGGAAGGTCAGGACGCGCGTCTCGGCCGTCTGCACGCGGATCGGGACGACATCGTCGCGCCCGCTGCCCTCGGGGCCGGGCGGGAGGAATACCAGCGCTGGAACGTCGCCGTCGATCGCGACCGGGTGCGGGACGTAGTGCGGCGACGTGTAGTCGACCGCGTCGGCGAGCGCGCGGCGATAGCGCGCGACGTCGTGTCCGACGCCCTCCGCGAGCGCGAAGAGATGGGCGCCGAGGCTCGTCCCCCGGCTCTCGGCGATGCGCCCGAGCGCGAGCAGCGCGTCGGCGCGGTACCCCTCGCGCTGCGCCACGCGCGCGAGCTCGGGGATGCGGAGCGTCAGCGCGAGCGCGTCGATGCCGGTCGCAGGGTCGGTCGACGTCGCGGCGTCGATGTCGGTCGCGCGGATCGGCGCGTCGGCCGCCGTCGGCTCGAGGACCATCGCGAAGCGGTCGCCGTACTGCGAGAGCTTCCCGAAGCCGCGCCGGCATCCCGAGAGCCGGACGCGCCGGGCGTCGGCGACGGGGAGCGGCGCCAACGAGGCGAGGCCGAGCCCGCTCATGAGGGAGCCGTAGGCGACGACGGTCGCGGTGCCGACCGCGCGGCTCACGTCGGCACCGGTCCGCACCGCCGGATGGCCTCGTTGGCGAGGAAATCGCAGCGCTCGTTCTCGACGTGCCCGTCGTGGCCGCGCACCCAGTGCCAGCGCATCGTGTGCTTGCACGCCTCGGCGTCGAGGGCTTCCCAGAGGTCGGCGTTCTTGACCGGCTGCTTGTCGGCCGTGCGCCAGCCGTTGCGCTTCCACTTGGCGAGCCAGCTCTGCATGCCGTTCTTCAGGTACTGCGAGTCGGTGAAGAGATCGACCTCGCACGGCTGCTTCAGGGTGCGCAGGCCCTCGAGCGCTGCCTGCAGCTCCATGCGGTTGTTGGTGGTGGCGGGCGCGTAGCCGGTGATCTCGCGCCGGTGGGGGCCCGAGACGAGGACCGCGGCCCAGCCGCCCGGCCCGGGATTCCCCTGGCACGCGCCGTCGGTGAAGATCTCGACGGAGGTCATCCTTGCAGGAGCTCGCGGGCGATGGTGAGGATCTGCATCTCGGTCGTGCCGCCGCCGAGCTCGACGAGCTTCGCGTCGCGGGCGAGCCGCTCGACGACGTACTCCTCCATGTAGCCGTTGCCGGCGAGGATGTGGATCGCCTCGAAGGCGACGAAGGTTCCCATCTCGGCGCAGTAGAGCTTGCCGGCGCAGATGTCGGCGACGGACTCCTTGAGGGCGCGGCCGGCGAGGTAGTCGGCGTAGACGATGCGCCGGCAGTTCGAGACCGCGACGTACATGCGGGCGAGCCGGCTCTGGATCATCTGATACTCGGCGATCGCGCGGCCGAACTGCCGGCGCTGGCGCGCGTAGTCGCGGGCGATCTCGTAGCAGCGCTCCATGATGCCGTAGGAGAGCACCGCGAGCCCGACGCGCTCGTTCGCGAGACTCGCCTTCACGTGTCCGCGCTCGCGGACGCCGCCGCCGAGGAGCTGGTCGGCGGGGATGCGCACGTCGTCGAGGAAGATCTCGCCGGTGGGTGAGCCGCGCATGCCCATCTTCTTCATCGCCGGGCCGGTCGTGAGCCCGGGTGTGCCGCGCTCGACGAGGAAGCTCTGGATCGACCCGGCGCCGTCGCCCTCGCCCTCGAGGCGCGCGAGGATCAGGAGCACGTCGGCGTGGGGGGCGTTGGTGATGAAGGTCTTGCTGCCGTTCAGGACGAAGTGATCGCCGTCGCGGCGCGCGGTCGTCCTCATCCCGCCGAGCGCGTCGCTCCCGCTGCCGGGCTCGGTGAGGCCCCAGCACCCGATCTTCTCGCAGCGGAGCACCGGGCGGGCGAAGCGCTCGATCTGCTCGGGCGTGCCCTTGGTGAGGACGTTGCCCGCGAAGAGGCCGAGGCTCGCGCCGTAGCTCAGCGCGAACGACGGGCTGACGCGCGCCATCTCGACGGTGAAGGTCCTGCGCGCGTAGCGGATCGTGTTGGCGCCGAAGCCCGAGGGATCGCCGGCGCCGATCTCGCGCGGGTCGCCGGCGTCGCGAGATCGGCCCGGCGTCCCGGGACGGGCGAGGAGCGCGTCGAGGCCGAGCGCGTCGTGCATCGGCCGCATGAGCGCGTACGGCAGCATGGCGCCGCTCTCCATCGCGGGGACGTGCGGCTCGATCTCGCGCGTGAAGTAGGTGCGGAAGGTGTCGCGGAGCAGGCGCTCGGTGTCGGTCAAGTCCATGGCGTCGGGATGGTCACTGGCGGATGTCGCGGCGGCAGTCGTCGTTCCAGCCGGGATCGGTCGTCGGCGCGACCTCGAGGCGCGCGAGGCAGCGGGCCGCCTTCTCGAGGGAGATCGCGTTCTCGTAGCGCTCCTCCCCGCAGGCGGGCAAGCCGCCGTCGACGATGGCGCGGAGCTCGCGGTGCGTCCCCGGTAGATCGCCGGTGCGGCCGAGTGCCTCGGCGACGACGAGGCGGTTCGAGAGTCGGCACGCGAACCCGGGGGTCGTCGCCGCTTCCTCGATGAGCGTCCGCCCCGCGGACGGATCGCCGCCGGCGTAGCGCGGCACCTTGAGCAGCATGGCGGCCTCGCCGCGCGTCGCGGCGCCGTCGGCGTCGAGCCCGGGCGGCTTGCCGCCGCGGGCGCGGTGGAACTCGTCGATGAGCTGCACCGGGAGCCGGATGTTGAACGGATTCAAGCTGCCGCGGGCGAGCACGCCGCGCGAGGCCGCGTGCCACATCAAACAGCCCGTGTTGGTCGGCTCGATCTCGAGGCAGCGCTCCATGGCGGGGACGATGGCGCCGAGCCGGTTCCGCCGTTCGCCGGCGCCGAGGCTCGCCTCCTTGAAGCCCGACTCCGCGAGGAGCACGCGGACGCGATTGCGGTCGAGCTCCGGCACGCTCTCGCAGCCGGCGAGGCAGGTCGCGCGCGCGTACGTCTCGTCGACGCGGGCGCGATAGCGGAGATGCATGACGGGTGTGAGGGGCACCTCGACGTCCTGCTGCCGGCTCGCGTAGGCGGCGCGCGCCCGGGCGAGCTCGGCGTCGAAGCGCCCGCACTCGCAGCCGGTCGAGGGGGACGCGACGAGATCGCTCGCGAGCACCCGGGCGGCGTCGCGGCGCCCGTAGACGAGCAGGAAGGAGAAAAGGAGAGGGGGAAGGATCCCCGCCGCCGCGCGCATCGGCGAGGGTCGTAACACGATCGGCGCCGGGCGGGCCATCCGCGCGCCGTCGATCACGCGCCGCTCCCCGTGGGGCTCCGGTGGATGCCGCCCGCAATGTCGAGTAGTGCGGGACGAACCATGGCGCGCGAGGCCAGACGCGGCATCGACCTCTCCTGGCTCGTGACGCTCCGTTGGGGAGCGCTCGCGGGGCAGCTCGCGACGATCCTCGCGGTCGACCGGTTGATGGGGATCGCGTTGCCGCTCGCGGCGCTCGTGGCGGTGCTGGCGATCGGCGCGGCGAGCAACCTCGGGCTCGCGGCGTGGCGCCGGCGCGCGGCGGCCGACGACGGGATGCTCGCGGCGGTCATGCTGCTCGACGTCGGCCTCCTGACCGCCGTTCTCTACTTCACCGGAGGCCCCTTCAACCCCTTCAGCTTCCTCTATCTCGTGAACGTCGCCCTCGCGGCGGTGATCCTGCCGGCCCGCTCGACGTGGGCGCTCGCCGGCGTCTCGCTGGCGCTCTTCTTCGCGCTCTTCTTCGCGTACGTGCCGCTGCCGATCGCCGATCACGGGATGGGGCACGACCACGGGATGGCCGGCGACCCCCCGATCTCCCTGCACGTGCGGGGCATGTGGGTGGCGTTCGGCGTCGCGGCGGCCTTCATCGTCTACTTCATCCAACGGGTGCGCCGCGCGCTCGCGGCACGCGACGCCGAGCTCGCCGAGGCGCTGCGGGATGCGGTCCGGCACGAGAAGCTCGCATCACTCGCGACGCTCGCGGCCGGCGCCGCGCACGAGCTCGCGACGCCGCTCTCGACGATCGCCGTCGTCGCGAAGGAGCTCGAGCGCGCGCTCGGCGCCGACGCGGCCGGCGGGTCGGCGGCGGCCGACGCGCGCCTCATCCGCGAGCAGGTGCAGCGCTGCCGCGACATCCTCGAGCAGATGGCCGCCGACGCCGGCGAGAGCGCGGGCGAAGCGCCGACCGCGACCACGATCGCCGCGCTCCTCGCCGCCGCGACCGAGACGCTCGCGGAGCGCGCGCGCGTCGAAATCGCCGGCGCCGACGCGGATGCCGCGTGGACCGACGGTCCCCCCCGCGCGCTCGTCCAGGCGCTCCGCGGCGTTGTGAAGAACGCGCTCGAAGCCTCGACCGGCGCCGTGCGCGTCGAGGTCGCGCCGGCGGCGGACGCGCGCGCCGCGGACGGCGGCGCGTGGCGCGTCGTCGTCACGGATCGCGGCGCCGGCATGACGCCCGGGGTCCTCGCGCGCGCGGGGGAGCCGTTCTTCACGACCAAGAACCGCGACGGCGCGGCGCGCGGCATGGGGCTCGGGATCTTCCTCGCGCGGGCCGTGCTCGAGCGCGTCGGCGGCTCGATCGAGATCGCCTCGACGCTCGGACGCGGCACCACCGTGACCGTCGTCCTGCCGCGGGCGGGCGCTGCGACGGTTCGTCGCATTGACCGCGACGCGCCGGACGGCATGGTGAGGCGGGCGGCCTCATGAGCGACCAACGTACGGCCGGCGCGACCGCGCCCTCGTTGCTCATCGTCGACGACGACGAGGTGTTCCGGACGCGGCTCGCGCGCGCGTTCGGCGAGCGCGGCTACGACGTTCGCGCCGCGGGAGGCTACGAGGAGGCGCTCGCGCGGGCCCGCGAGGACTCGCCCGAGATGGCGGTCGTCGACCTCCGCATGCCGGGTCCGTCGGGGCTGGAGCTGGTGCGCGACTTGAAGGCGCTCGACCCGAGCACGCGCATCCTCGTGCTCACCGGCTACGGCTCGATCGCGACCGCGATCGAGGCCGTGCGGATCGGCGCGGTCTACTACCTCCAGAAGCCGGCCGACGTCGACGACATTCTCGCCGGCTTCGCGCGCGGCGAGGCGCCGCCGCTCGACCCGCCGCCGTCCGACTACACGGCGCCCTCGCTCGCGCGCGCCGAGTGGGAGCACATCAGCCGCGTTCTCTCCGACTGCGGCGGCAGCATCTCGGAGGCCGCACGCCGCCTCGGCCTGCACCGACGGTCGCTGCAGCGGAAGCTCCAGAAGTACCCGCCGCGCAGCTGACCTGCGACGACGTGTCGCATTCCGCCCGCGCCGCCTCGTCGCTACGGTGCCGCGCGATGACGACCACGTTTTCCGATCGACCTCGGCCGCCGTTCGCTGCGACGGCGCTCGCGCTTCTCCTCCTGACGATTCCGGCGCGGCCGGCGCCCGCTCACGAGACCGGGGTTCCCTTCATCTACGTCGGCGCGACGGGTGTGGACGGCGGCGCGCTCGCGCTCGATCACAACCTCGGACTGCCGATCGTGCTCGAAGAGACCGCCCGGGTCGGCGATGTCGTGCTCTACACCGCGGAGGATCCCGCCTTCGAGCCGCCCTCGCACCTGCCCGCCGGCTTCTTCTCCCTGACGCCGGGCACGACGGTGACGATCGAGCTCACCGACGTCGGTCCGACGGTCGCGGTGAAGCTCGCGGGCGCCGAGCTCGACCGCGTCGGCGCGGCCGTCGTCCTCGGGACCGCGCCGGAGCTGCACCGCCACCCCGAGTGGCAGCTCACGCTGCCGGCCGGCGAGCGGGCCTGCCAGCCGATCGGCTTTCGCCTCACCACCGACGCCCCCGCGTACGCGGCGTCGCGGAGCTATACCGCCTGGCTCACGAACGACGAGACGACGTGCGCCATCCCGGGCTGCGGCGACCCCGACGGCAGCGACAGTGTCACCGTGAGCGACGGCGTGAACGTGCTGCGCGCGGCCGCCGGGCTCGCGAGCACGTGCGCCGTCATGGCGGCGTGCGACGTCGACGGCAGCGGCACGCCGAGCGTCACCGACGGCGTGAACGTGCTGCGCGCCGCGGCCGGACTCTCGGCGGATCTCGCGTGTCCCGGGCTCTGACCGCACGGCTCGCTCGGGTCCTCGCGGCGGCCGCGCTCGCTGCGCCGGCGGCGCCGACGGCCGCGTGCGACGTCTGCGCCGTCTACACGGCGACCGCGATGCGCGAGGAGCGGGTCGGTTGGATCGCGGGCGTCGCGGAGCAGGGCACGCGCTTCGAGACCGGGCTTCCCGACGCTTCGGGCCGGCCCGTCGACAAGGGCGAGCGTCTCAACAGCTTCATCACGCAGCTCTTCCTCGGCTACGACTTCCACCCGAAGTTCGGCCTGCAGGTGAACGTTCCGATCATCGCGCGTGACTACCACCGCCTGCGAAACCGCCGCCTGGTCGACGACCGGATCAAAGACGGCGTGATGACGAAGGGGAACGTGAGCGGCTTCGGCGACGTGGCCCTGATCGGCGTGCTGCGGCCGTGGAGCCGCGTCACCACGAACAGCGTCCTGCGCTTCACCATGACCGGCGGCCTCAAGATGCCGAGCGGCGATCCCCAGAAGCTCGCCGAGGAGCAGAAGCTGCGGCGGGAATCGGAGGCGGCGTCCGCCCTCGCGATCTCGGGCCGCGCGGCGTCGGCGCACCACATCCCGGAAGGCAGCCCGAGCGGCATCAACGGCCACGACCTCGCGCTCGGCTCGGGCTCGATCGACGGCATCGTCGGCGGTTCGGCCTTCGCGAGCTGGAAGCGGCTCTTCACGACGTGGTCGGTGCAGCACGCGATCCGCATGGAGGGCGCCTATCGCTATCAGTACGGCGACGAGACCAACTGGTTCGTCGGCGCCGGCGTGTTCCTCCTGCTCGACCACGAGTACACGCTCGCGGCCCAGCTGGTGAGCTCCGGCAAGCACCAGGGCACCGACACGCTCGAAGGCGAGAGCACGGCTCCGGACGGGGGATCGGCCCCGCTGACGTTCGCCTACCTCGGGCCGGCGATGAGTTTCACGTGGGGCACGTCGCTCGCGGCCGAGCTCGCCGGCGATCTGCCGGTGGTGCGTCCCGAGGAAGGCCTGCGCCCGCAGTACCGCGTGCGCGGCGGGCTGAGCTGGCTGTTCTAGCCCGCGTCGCCCGCCCGCGTCGCCCGTCTGGACGCGCGCCGGCGATCCGTGGCAGTCAGCCGCGCCATGGGACTCCTCGATGCGATCACGGGCGGCGGCGACCCCGCCATCACGGCCGGGCAAGAGGCGCCGGACTTCGCGCTCCCCGATGCCAGCGGCAAGACCGTCACGCTCAGCGACTTCCGCGGCAAGAAGGCGGTCGTGCTCTATTTCTATCCGAAGGACGACACGCCCGGCTGCACCAAGGAGGCCTGCGCGTTCCGCGACCAGTACGAGGACTTCAAGGACGTGGGCGCCGAGGTGATCGGCGTGAGCTCCGACGGCGGCGGCGCGCACGAGAAGTTCGCGTCGAAGTACGACCTGCCGTTCCTCCTGCTCTCGGACCGCGGGGGGGTGGTGCGCAGGCAGTACGGCGTCCCCGCGACCCTCGGGCTCCTGCCCGGGCGCGTGACCTTCGTGATCGACAAGCAGGGCGTCGTGCAGCGCACGTTCAACTCGCAGTTCCAGGCGACGAAGCACGTGAGCGAGGCGATCGCCGCATTGCGCGGGATGCCGCGCTAGGAGTCTGCGCCACGGATCGGTTTCGGCTGCGAATCGCGATCCATCCGCGATCGACGGCGTCGCGCGACCCTCGGCGTATCGCACAGATACGCGGTCGGGTCGCGCTCCTTGCGCTCGCGGCGGCTCAC
>JADLHM010000046.1 GCA_020848745.1 Deltaproteobacteria bacterium
ATTACGCAAAACGCATGCCAGGCGGTGAGCCACGATGGCACAGTCGCTGGGGAGGCCCAGCCCTCGACGCTATCGAGGGTTGTCGGTCGCGGCCGATCGAGCGCTCTCCCTGACAAGCGTCACGGCAGTGACGAAGGGGGACGTTCTCGACGCCGCGAAACTTCGAGACGCGAGACGCGATCGGCCAAAGGAGAGGGGGGCACGCTCCTTGCTGCTTGCCATCGCGTTCCCGCCCACGCGGAGCTCGCCCCATGTTGCCGACCCCGACCGCGAAACGCCGTAGGACCCCTGCCGTACTCGCGGCAATCCCACTCTCCGCCGCAGTGCTGGGCGGCCTCCTCGCGGTGATCGCGCCACGAGCGCGCCCGCTGCTCGCGGCGGCGGTCGGCATGACACTTGGCCTGACGATCGGCACGGCATGGGCCACCAAGCGCGACCGGCGCGCCGCGCGCCGCATCGAGGGGTCGGCAAGGTCGTCGGCCGCGTCGCTCGGCCTGCTCCTGGCGCATTGCGAGGACGCGTTGGCCGTCACCGACGCCTCGCTGCGCCTCGTGTACGTCAACGAGGCCTTCGCGGCCCTCTGCGGACGCCCCATCGACCCCGCATCGGGCACGACGCTCGTCGATGCCCTCGCGCACCGCTTCGCGGACGACGCGGAGTTCGCACACACGATCGCAGAGCTCGCCGAGGACCCGGAACGCGAGAGCGCCGGCGAGCTCACGCGCCTCTCGACCCCGGCGCGATCCTTCGAGTGGCGCAGTGTCCCGCTACGCGACGCCGGCGGCATCGTCACCGGTCGAGGCTTCCTCTTCCACGACGGCAGCCAGGCGCGCGAGCTCGCCGGCCTCAAGGGCGACTTCCTGAGCACCGTGACGCACGAGCTGCGCACGCCGCTCACTTCGGTCAAAGGATCGCTGCAGCTCGTTCTCGGCAAGTCCGCCGGGCTCTCGCCCATCGATTCGGAGCTGTTGCACATTAGCCTCAAGAACGCCGATCGCTTGATCCGCCTGATCAACGACCTCCTCGACATTTCCCGCCTGGAGCTGGGAAAGATCGAACTGACCTTCGCGAAGGTCGGGATGCCTTCCTTGATCGACGAGGCCGTGGCGGGGCTCCGGGCCTACGCTGCGGCCCGCGAGATCACGATCGCCTCCTCGATCGCCTCCGACGTGCCCGCGCTCGCGGGCGATCGCGATCGCCTGATCCAGGTGTTGACCAACCTCATCTCGAATGCCGTCAAGTTCTCTCCCGCGGGCGGGCACGTGGACGTCTCGGTGGATGCCTGCAGCGACGAGGTGCACATTGCGGTGCGCGATCGCGGCGTCGGCATCCCGACCGCCGATCAGAGCCGTCTCTTCCAACGCTTTCAGCGGCTCCATCCCGGACATTCGGGGGAGCCCGGGAGCGGCCTCGGGCTCGCGATCTCGAAGGCGATCGTCGAACGGCACGGGGGCACCATCCTGCTCGACAGCCGCGAGCACGAGGGCTCGACCTTCACCGTCGTCCTGCCCGCCATCCGCGAACGAGCGCGAGCGGCGGATGCCACGGCCCGGCCGCTCTCCGACGAGGAACCTCCCACCGTGCTCCTCGTCGACGACGACGTGGAGCTCGGATTGACGCTGGAGAAGGCGTGGGGACAGCACTACCAGCTGACGCGGGTCGAGCGTGGCGCCGAGGCAATCGACGTCGCCCGCCGGATCCGTCCGGACGTCGTTCTTCTCGACGTCGTGCTCCCCGACCTGAGCGGCTATGACGTCCTACGCATCCTTCGCACCACCGGCGCAACGGCGACGATCCCCGTAATCATGCTCACCGTGCAGCCCGAACGGGCATTGTCGGCGAACCTCGGGGTCGTGGACGTCGTGCCAAAGCCGCTCGACGTCGCGCAGCTGACCCGCGCCGTGGACCGGGCGCTCGCCGACCGTCGAACGGTGGAGTCCCCTCGGCTCGCCGTCGGCGGTTGACGCCGGCGGTCGCACCGCCGCGCCCCGCGGGCGACGGAGCGATCGCCTCCGTTACTCGCGCCCCTTGGCCCCGAGCGACGCTCCGCGCTTGCGCGCGAGACCCTGGATCGCTCGCCACGCGAGCTTGCTCGGGTTGGCGTGGCCGTTCTCCCACCGATTGACGGTCGATACCGTCACCGCGATCGCATGCGCGAACTCTTCCTGCGTCATGCCGAGACGCGAGCGCAGCTCGCGAATGGACCGAGATCCAGGTGCATCACCCTCGGGAAGCACGTCCAACGTCTCCTCGCTGTTTCGCTCCATTGGGTGCTACCTCCTGCGCATGACGCTTGGAATACGTCCGGGTGTTGCCCACGGCGTTCGCCATGGCAGGCAGCAACCCGCGTGCCACGGCGGGTTCTTCGGAAGGTCGGCGATGTACGCCCGTGATCGACGCCCCGAGCGACGGTCTGATGCCGCACGGCGGCGCGCGGGTGACGGCACGGCGTCCTCCGTTGCCTTGGAGCGGCACCATTCGCTATGGGGAACATACGGGTTCGCACGGCACGACAGAGGAGGAGATCGATGAGCATGGTCCGGAAACTCGAGGTTCTGGTGGCAGCCTGTACCCTTGTAAGTAGCGTGGCGGGCGTCGCTCCGACCTTCGCAGCGGCCACGCCGGAGGAGACCGTCAAGACGTACCTGGCCGCGATGAAGGACCAGAAGTTCGACGAAGCCTACAAGCAGATCTCGAAGGGCATGGCCGCCAACAAGGACGCCGAGGCCTGGGCGAAGGAGCAGAAGTACATCTTCCAGACGGGTGAGGTGAAGATCTTCAAGTACGAGGTCTTCCCGGGGAAGGTCGAAGGCGATACCGCCAAGGTCCCGAACATCCTCAGCTCCCAGGACAAGTTCCTGAACCAGCTCGGCGCCGACGAGTACGAGCTCTACACGCTCATCAAAGAGAACGGCGAGTGGAAGATCGATCAACAAGAGATCGTGGAGAAATCGGACCAGCCGAAGTGGTTCCCCAAGAAGGCGGGCTGACGCCGCGACCCGCTCGTCGGTTGACTCGCGATTTGATCTGAGGCAGTAGACCGCGGTCCCTGTGCCGCCGCGAGTAAGCTCCTGGCGAGCCTGCGTTTTTTCCTAGGAGGGGTTCATGCAGACAACTCGGCGCGCCCTGGCGGCGCTCAGCATCGTTGGCGCTCTCGTGATCGGTGGATGTCATCACGAGGTCGAGCTTCCGCCCCTTCCGGAGCACAAGATCTCGCTCCTTGGTGACCGTTTCTTCGATGTGAAAGCGCTCTCGGCGGATCACGTATTGGTCGCCGGCTACCGCGGCAAGATCCTCGAGACCACCGATGCAGGACGTTCGTGGAACGTCATTCCGACACCCACCGATCGGGCGCTCTACAACATCCGCTTCGCGGACGCACAGAACGGATGGATCTGCGGCCAGGCGGGCGTGATCCTCAACACCAAGGACGGCGGCAAGACCTGGGTCGAGCAGAAGAGCAACACCGAACAGTACCTGTTCGCGATCTACACCTTGAGCCCGACCCACGTGTACGCCGTCGGCGACAAGTCCACGCTCCTCGAAACGACCGATGGCGGCGTCACCTGGAAGGTTCGCAAGATCGCCCAGGACAAGGAGGGCATCTCGGACGACATCGCTCTCGCCGTGCAGGACCCGATCTTCTACGATATCGAGTTCGCCGACGATCAACACGGCTGGATCGTCGGGGAGTTCGGTACGATCCACGCGACCTCGGACGGCGGACAGACGTGGAGCCCGCAGCAGGAAAGCCTCCTCGGCGAAGGCATCGTCGACATCCTCGATCTCCCGACCTTCTTTGGCGTGCACTTCGTGAACGCGCAGGAGGGAATCGCCGCCGGCCTCGAAGGAAGGATCGCGCGGACCAAGGACGGCGGCGCGCATTGGTCCTTCGAGACGATCGACGAGAAGATCGCCGTCGAAGATCCGCTCTACTCGCCGTTCCTCTTTCCGGACGGCAAGGCCTGGGTGGTCGGCGCGGGCGGCGAGGTCCTGACCCGCGAGCCCGATCAGGCGGCCTGGAAGCGCGCGAAGCTCGGCATGCGTCTCTTTACGTGGCTCCGTGGCGTCGACTTCTTCGATCACAACAATGGGTGGATCGTCGGAGGCTTCGGCACTATCCTGAGGACGAAGGACGGCGGCAAGACCTGGACGCCGAGCCTGGCGTAAGCACCGCCTTCACGGGGCGGCCGCGGGAGCTCGCGGCCGCCGCCCGTGGCTCGATTGAAGCCACGAACGTGTTTGCCTACCATGCGCCCGATGAGGTTCGTGGGGTCGGTGGGCGCCAGGGCGCTATGCATCCTACTGATCGTCGCAGGTTCGGGATGCACGACGACGGCCCGTCGCGGACGACCGGACGGCGCCGTCGCGAATTTCTTCCCTCTCCCACCGGGCTCGTCATGGGAATACGTCGTCTCCCGTCGCGCTGACGGCGCGCCGCTACGGTTCACGGCTGTAGTCCGGCCGACCGAGTTCATCGGCCCGCACGGGCATGCATGTCGCATCGTCGACGAACGGTACGGCGTCCGTCCTTCCGACGAACCCTCGCCGATCCTCTACTGCACCGAAGGAGGCTATCTGCATCGTGTGATGTCGCTCGAGTACCGAGGCGAGTCCCTGGAAGACACCGGCATGCGCTCCGGCGAGCTCAAGTTCCTCCCCGTGAATCTCACGGCCACGCCGGCGTGGGAGGGGCGAACGAACGCCTACCAACTCCCGGACGGCTCGGGATACGAGGTCCGCCAGCTCCATCAGGTCTACACGCAGCAGGAGCCGATCGAGGTTCCGGCGGGACGCTTCGAACACTGCGCTCGCGTCGAGACGACGGCGATCCACTCCGCGACGTCGACGGACGGCACCGCGATCGGACCCCGTATCGTCTACTACTATTCGGACTGGTATGCGCCCGGCGTGGGATTGATTCGCACCGAGCAGCGCAGCGCCACGTCCGAGGTCCTGGCCACCGTCGAGCTGGTCAGCTTTCGTGTGAGCCCGGAAGCGGGACGCCAGTGATCGAGGTCCGCGGGCTCGTCAAGGACTTCGGAAGAACCCGCGCCGTCGACGGCGTCAGCTTCTCCGTTCGCCCCGGTGAGATCATGGGACTGCTCGGACCAAACGGATCCGGCAAGACCACGATCATGCGCCTGCTGACCGGCTTCTTTCCGCCGAGCGACGGCAGGGTCAGCGTAGACGGCCTCGACGTCGAGGAGCACCCGCTCGCCGTCCGCGAGCGCATCGGCTACCTGCCCGAGAACGTTGTCCTGTATCCGGACCTCTCCGTGCGACGCTTTCTCACGTTCTGCGCGGCGGTCAAGGGCGTCTCGTCACGTGAACGGCTCGCGCGCATCGAAGAGATCATGCAGGCCTGCGGCCTCGTCGAGGTCGCCGACAAGCTGATCGGCAAGCTCTCCAAGGGGTACCGACAGCGCGTGGGCATCGCGCAGGCCGTCATGCATCGACCGCGCGTCCTCGTGCTCGACGAGCCCACCGTCGGTCTCGATCCCCGCCAGATCGTCGACATCCGGAGCCTCATCAAGTCGCTCGGAGGTTCGACGACGATCCTGCTCAGTACGCACATCCTACCCGAGGTCAGCATGACGTGCGAACGCGTCATCATCATCGACTACGGGCGGATCATCGCCGAGGACACCGCGGAGGGCCTGACCCGCCGGCTGCAGGGATCTCACGAAACACGTGCCCGCGTCGCGGGACCGCGCACCGCCGTGCTCCAGGCGCTCCGGGCACTTCCCGACGTCGACGAGGTCCGTGAGGAAACGGGAGCGGACGGCGTCGTCTCGGTCGTCGTGCGGTCCGCGCGCGGAGACGAGGCCCGGCGCGAGCTCGCCGCAATGGTCGTGGGAAGAGGCTGGGGGCTCCTCGAGGTCCGCCCGCTCCCGATGACACTCGAGGAGCTCTTCGTCCGCCTGGTACGAAGCGAACGGGACACGACCGCGTGAAGACGGTCGCGCTGATCCGCAAGGAGCTGGCGTCGTATTTCGCCGGGCCCCTGGTCTACGTCGTGGTAGGCGCCTTCCTGCTCGCGACCGGCTACCGATTCTACACGACGCTGAACAGCTACGTGACCTTCGGCTTCGGCATCAACATTCTCGAAAACTTCTGGCAGGATTTCTTCGTCAACCACATCGGCTTCTACCTGCTGATCGTCGTGCCGCTGTTCACGATGCGCCTGATCGCGGAGGAGCGACGCCTCGGCACGATCGAGCTCTTGTACACATACCCCCTGCGGGACACCGAGATCATGCTGGCAAAGTTCGCCGCGTGCCTGCTGATCTTCTTGCTCTTCCTCGCCGGTACGGCGCTCTATCCCGCCATCGTCTACGCCATTCAGCCGTTCGACCCGAGTCCGTTCCTCGCCCGCTATCTCGGCGCCGTCCTCTTCCTCGCGAGCTGCATCGCCTGCGGCTTGTTCGTATCCTCTTTGACCGACAGCCAGGTGGTTGCGTCGTCGTGCACGTTCGTCGTGCTCCTCCTGTTCTGGATCCTCACCTGGAACGAGGCCGCCGTCAGCTCGACGTTTCTCACGGTCCTGAGCCAGCTTTCGACGTTCGACCACTTCTTCAGCTTCGCGCGTGGCGTGATCGATCTGAAGGACGTGACGTACTTCGTGCTCTTCATCGGGCTCTTTCTGTTCCTGACCCTGCGTTCGATGGAATCGCGTCGCTGGCGAGGTCGCCGATGAGTCCGGGGCGGAGCGGGTGGGCCTCTCTCGCGCTCGGTACGATCGGACTGATCGGGTGCGGATTGCTCGTGCTGCTCTTGACGTACCGTCACAACGTTCGTCTCGACCTATCGCCCCAGCGCACCTACACCCTGTCGAGCCACGCCAAGAAGATCCTCTCGGATCTGCCCCGCGAGGTCCGACTCACCGTCTTCGTCCGGAGCGAGGATCCGCGCACGCCCCAGCTGAAGGATCTCCTCTGGCGGATCACGCAGCAGACGCCCCGCGTCACCTACGAATTCATCGACCTCAACCGCTCGCCGGCGCTCGCCCGTCGCTACGGGATCGATCGCTACGGTGCCGTCGTCGTCGAGAGCGGAGGACGGCGGCGCGACGTATCGAATCCGAGCGAGACGCTCCTGATGGGGGCCCTGCTCGCCGTCACACGCGACCACGAGCGCATGGTGTACTTCGTCACGGGACATGGAGAACGCTCCCCTGACGACGGCGACCGCAAGGCGGGCATGTCGGTCGCGAAGAGCACCCTCGAGGACGACCAATTCGTCGTCCGAACGCTGCCGCTCATGCGAGCCGAATCCGTGCCGATCGACGCCACCGTGCTGGTGATGGCGGGGCCGCGCAAAGACTATCTGCCCGGAGAGATCACGCAGATCGAGGGCTACCTGCACCGCGGAGGCAATCTGCTGCTCCTCGTGGATCCGGAAACGCCGTCGTCGATTGCCGCCTTCGCGGCGAGCCTCGGAGTGGCCACGCCCGTCGACCGGGTCGTCGTTGATCCCGAGCGTCGCCTGGCTGGCGGGGAGGCCGTGACCGTCATGGTGGCGGACCTCCTGCCGTCGTTCCTCGTGAGCGGAACTCTGGAATCCCCCCCGGTGTTCTCCTACGCTCGCCCCCTCGAGATCATCGAACCTACTGCGACTTCTACGCTCGCCTTCCTGAAGACCAGCAGCGCCAGCTCCGCGGTCCCGGAGAACGGGGTTCGCGCCGAGAGTGGCGGCCGCCCCACCGGACCTCAGATCGTCGGCGCGGCATTCTATCCGGCGCCGGAGCGCCACGGCCGCCTGATCGTGATCGGCGACAGTGATTTTGCCACCAACGGCATCATCGACTACCTCGGGAACAAGGATCTCCTGGTCAACAGCATCAACTGGCTCGCGCGTGACGAGTCACTGCTCGCCGCCCGCGCCCAGTCGAAAGAGGTCGGACGCGAACAATTTTTCGTCACCGAGACGCAGGGGGCTTGGTCCTTCTGGCTCGCGACGGTGCTGCAACCAGCGATTTTTTTCGCCGTCGGTTTCTTCGTGTTCCTCCGGAGACGACGCGCGTGAGCTGGAAACGAGTGACCGTGATCTACGTCGTGCTCGCGCTGCTCGCGATCTTCGTCGAGGTCGTCGACCGGGTGGCGCCCCCTCCCGAGGAGCACGCGCAGGCACCGGTCGGACCGTCGCTGCTCGAAGCGGACGCCGCCGCCGTCACGACCGTCACCTTCCGCAAGGATGTCCGGGTCGTCCGCGCGACGCGCCAAGACGGCACCTGGCACACGCTGGAGCCGCCTGGCGCCCGCATCGCTCCCGACCTGATCGACGCGACCGTCGCCACGCTCACCGCCGGACAGGCCGCCGAGCGCCTCGGCAACGCGCCCGAACACGACCTGGCGGCGTACGGCCTCGAGTCCCCCGCGGCGACGATCGAGATCATGGTGGGTCTTCCGCCCATGCACCCCGTCACGGTCGCGCTCGGGGCCCGCAATCCGACCCAGACGGCGGTCTACGCGCGTCGCAGCGACCGGGCCGCGATCTACCTCGTGGGCATGAACCTCCGCTACTACCTCGATCTGATCTTCGAGGCTGCGCCGCCCAGCTGATCGCCGGAAGATCCCGGGCGGCGCTCGAACGTGAAGCTCACGAGCGTCCGGCCTCCGTCCCGGTATTTCCGGGCGAACGACGTCGTGAGCCCGGGATGATCCTCCGTCATCTCGATCTCGCGGAACTCACCGCTTCCGAGCACGTGGGCACGCGCGACGGTCGCATACGTCGCAACGTCGGTCGCGAAGTGCAGGCGCCCCTCCGGTGCCAGCGTCGCGGCGAGCGCCCGCACGAAGCCGCCCGTGAAGATGCGCCGCGGCGCGTGCGCGCGCTTCGGCCACGGGTCCGGGAAGTAGACATGATATGCGGCGACCGACGCGGCCGGAATGACCGACGAGACGAGGCATCGCGCGTCCGCCTGCAGCATCCGCACGTTCGCCGCGCCGCGCGCGGCGAGACGCGCGTCCAGTCGCCGAGCCTTCGACGGCGATCGCTCGATGCCGAGATAATTCCGGTCCGGATGCCGTGCGGCCCTGGCGAAGAGAAACGCTCCGTCGCCGCTGCCGATCTCGATCTCCACGGCGGCGGCGTTCCCGAAGACCTCGCGCCAGAACGCCGTGCCGTCACGCTCGTGCGTCCAGCTCATCCGCGCGGTAATGCGAGCGCGTGCTCCACCAGTGCCTCGGGTTCGGGTTCGCCGTATTCACGCTGGGTGCCCGTAGAACCTGGAGCAGAGCTCGAGTCGAGCGCGCTCCTCCGACTCGCGACAACGGAAATCCACGCCGCCGCCGCTATTCTGCCTTCACGCGAGATAGATAGCCGCCACTCTCGGTATCGACCTTGATCATGTCCCCGACGTCGACGAAGTTCGGCACGGGCACGACGAGCCCGGTCTCGGTGGTAGCCGGCTTCAGCACGTTGGTAACGGTGGCCGTCTTGAGACCGGGCGCCGTGTCGGTCACGCGCAGGTCGACGGTCTTCGGAAGCGTCACGCCGATGGGCTTCCCCTCGTAGAAGTCCACCGTGACCCGCATATTGGCGAGCAAGTACTGCACGGCGTCTCCCAGCCACTCGGCGTCGAGCGCGATCTGCTCGAAGCTTTCCGTGTTCATGAAGTGGTGTCCCTCGCCATCGCCGTAGAGGTACTCCATCTCCTGCTGGTCGAGCGTCACGCGATCGATCTTGTCTTCCGACCGAAAACGATTCTCGGTCTGCGTTCCGGAGCGCACGCTCCGCATCTTGGTCTGGACCATGCCCCGCCAGTTTCCCGGCGTGATGTGCGTGACCGCCATGACGCGGTAGAGATCGTTCTGGTAGTTGATGAGCATACCGACGCGCAGCTGCGTTGCAGGGATCAGCATCGAACCTCCCGAGGAAATCAGCGGGGCGAGGTACCACCCCCGATGGCGGAACGCAACGCGGCGCGCCGGCACGGACCACCCGCGGACGGCCGTGCGAATCCATCCGCTCCGACGGTATAACTCTGCGTCCTATCAGCGAGTTCGCCTTGACACATCCGGGGGCCCGTCGATAATGGCGGGGAGGCTGTCTGCGTCGTCAGTGCTTCAACCACCCGCCGGGCGCGCGGGGATGCCCGCGTGCTCGTCGGCCGCCGGTCGAAGGCAGCTACTCAGGAGCGAACGTCATGCTTTTTCCGAGTGATCGACAGTTGCGCGACGGCCTCACGGGCCACGAGGGGCGTGTTCAGGGCTTCATCGGGGGTTCCATCACGTCCGACGAATTCCGCCCGATGCGCCTCAGCTACGGCCTCTACTACCAGCTCGATCACACGAGCTACATGCAGCGGATCAAGATTCCGGGCGGCCTGCTCACGGTCCCGCAGATGCAGTGCTTGAACGACATCGCGGACGACTACGGGCGGGGCGTCGCGCACCTCACCACCCGTCAGGACATCCAGATCCACTGGGTTCCCCTGGGCGACGTCGGCACGATGTATCGGCGCCTCCACGCCGTCGGCATCACGACGCGCGGCGCGTGCTCCGACGGCGTCCGCAACGTGACGGCTTGCCCGCACAGTGGGCTCCTCGCGTCGGAATCCTTCGACGTCTCACCCTACGCGCAGCTCATCAACGACTATTTCCTCTTCAACCCGCTGAACCTGACGTTGCCGCGGAAGTTCAAGATCTCCGTCACCAACTGCGAGCGCGACTGCGCCCAGGGCCCGATCAACGACATCGGCCTCTACGCCCACGTCCGCACCGAGAGCGGGAAGCGCGTCCCCGGCTTCGCGGTCGCCGTCGCAGGCGGCCTCGGATCCCAGCCGTACCTCGCGACGCGCCTGCGCGATTTCGTGCCGGCCGAGGACGTGCTGATCGTCTCGGAAGCGATCCTGCGCATCCAGCACCGCCTCGGCGAGCGCAAGAACCGGAGCCGGGCGCGGGTGAAGTATCTCATGCGCAAGCTCGGCGCCGACAATTTCTCGAAGGCGCTCGACGAGGAGGTCGCGCGGGTCGAGGCGAAGCGCGGCGACGAGCTGCGCCGCGAGACTCGCGAGTACGTGGCGGGCTATGAGCTGCCAGCGCCGCGCCACCCGGGCGCCCCCCTGGCCGGCGGCGACGCCGCCTACGGCGCGTGGGCGGCCACCAACGTGACCGCGCAACGCGATGGCGGATACTTCCTCGTGACCGTCACGGTGCCGATCGGCGATTACACGACCGCGCAAGGACGCGCGCTCGCCGCGCTCGCCGACGAGCATGGCAACGGCACTCTCCGCGTCTCCAATGAACAGAACTTCCTGCTGCCGTCGATCAGCGGCAAGGACGTTCCGGCGGTCTACCGGCGACTCGTCGAGATCGGCCTTGCGGAATCGGGCGCGAACCACATCACGGACGTCGTCTCGTGCCCCGGAGCGGACTATTGCAGCCTCGCCGTGACCCGCTCCATGGGAATGGCCGAACGCATCCGTCACCACCTGGCCGAAAGCGGCATATCCGCCGGTGCTCTCGGCGAGCTGCACGTGAAGATCAGCGGATGCCCGAACTCGTGCGGACAACATCACGTCGGCGACATCGGCCTGACCGGGATGTTGATCAAAGGCAAGGACGGCGTAGAGCGCCCCCACTACTCGATTCTGCTCGGCGGCCACGTCGGGGAGCACGACCACGCGGTCGGCAAGCGGCTCGGCGGCCGGTTCCCCGAAGCGGCCGCTCCGCGTGCGATCGCGGCAATCGCCGAATGCTACCGGACGCGCCGCGCGCCGGGAGAGGCGTTCCACGTGTTCGTGAAGCGGGTCGGCATGGACGAACTCAGCAAGATCGCCGTCGCGGCGGCCCCCGACGACGTTCGCTGAACCCATGCCCGTCGAAGATGTGCCGGTCGAGCGTCGGTACTACCGGGGCACCGTGTCCGTCGTGCATCACGGCAGCCGGACGGGGTGGCTTCGGACGGAGCGCGGTCGGGAGGTTCCGTTCGCCGCGGCGCACCTGACCCTCGTCGGCACCACGAGCTTCTCGACCCTGTGTCCCGGCCTTCAGGTCGGATTCGACCTCGGTCGGAGCTCTCGCGGGCTATGCGTGACGACGATCCGGGTGTACGACACGCCCTGACCGGAGATGACCAGACACGTTCTCGCCGCCATCACCATGTTGGTGGGCTCGGTCGCTCCGTGCCTCGCCTACGAGGCCATTCCATTCCAGGATGGCGGCGCGATCCGAGGGCGGGTCCGCTATGTCGGCGAGCCTCCGAGGCCGGCGGTGATCTCCATCACGAAGGATCCCGAGGTCTGCGGTCACGAGAAGGTCGCCGGCGACCTTCTCGTGTCGCCGCGTAAGGCCATTCGGAACGTCGTCGTACGATTGCGCGACGTCCCCCGGGGCAAGCCCATGCCGAAGCCGCGAACGGTGCGGTTGCGCCAGAAGGCGTGTGAATACGTGCCGCGCGTGGCGGTATTCCCCGCGGGATCGCGCGTCCGTATCGAGAATCTCGACGAGATCCTCCACAACACCAACACGCGCTCGGAACGGAATCGGCCATTCACCTTGGCGCAGCCCGGATTCCGTCGCGTCTTCGATAAGCGCATCGATGAGCCGGAGATGCCGATTCGAATCCGCTGCGACGTCCATTCCTGGATGGCGGCCTGGTGGATCGCGCAGGAGCACCCCTACTACGCGTTGACGGACGAGGACGGCGTCTTCGCCATCGAAGACGTTCCGCCAGGTAGCTACACCATCGAAGCGTGGCACGAAACGCTGGGCACGATCACGCAGGCCGTGACCGTGGCTCCGCACGCAGCGCTCGACGTCACGCTCCACATGACTTCACGCTAGGTTGATCGCATGCGCCAGACCACGCCCCTCGATTCCGTTGTTCCCTCGAAACCGACCCGCCGCCGCGTCGCGCTGCTGACCCTGGCGCTCACCACAGTCCTCGTCGCGGATCTCGCCGCGCGCGGCCCGAGGACCGTCGCCGCCGGCGCCCTCTCGGGAGCGGTGAACGAGAATCCGCTGCGCAAGGCCGACCCCAAGGAGCGGGCCACCGCGCTGACTGCCGCCTGGACCACCTTCCAGAGCTCCTGTCGGCCGTGCCACGGCAGTCTCGGTGCCGGCGACGGCCCTCACGCGTACGCGTTCCCGAAACGCTCGGCCGACCTCCGCCGCCCGAGTCGCGAGGTCGCACCCGACGCGGTCCGCTTCGCCAGGATTCGCGATGGCGCCGCCGTGCTCCCGGAGCGTCCTTGGGAATCCAACATGCCGGCCTTCGGCGACGAGCTCGACGCCTCGGCGATCTGGGGCCTGGTGGCCCTGCTGGAAGATTTCGGGAAAGAGGGGTCGGGACTCGATGCCGAGTCCAGCGGCACGGACATCTATGCGGCTCGGTGCGCCGCCTGCCACGGCGCGAGCGGGGCGGGGGACGGTCCACTTGCCGCCGAGCTGCTCCCGCCGCCCCGCAATTTCGTGCATGGCGCGTACCGTCTCCGCTCCACGGAGTTCGGGGAGGCCCCGCTCGACTCGGACATCATCGGCTCCACCGCCCACGGCTTGGGGGTGACCGGCATGGGTCGCTTCCTGTCCCTCGGCGTGCAACGGCTCGAAGACGTCGCGGCGACGGTGATGTCGTTCAACCCGAAACTCTTCGCCGGCACGCCGAAGACCCTCACCGGCAGCCCCACGCCCGCGCAATCGATCGACCAGCTCGCGGCGCGCGGACGGGCCGTCTACGAGGAGGCGAAATGCGCCGAGTGCCACGGAGCGACGGGGCGGGGTGATGGACCGTCCGCATCCACCCTCAAGGACGACGAGGGCCATCCGTCCGTCGCCACCAACCTCACGCAGCGCTGGACCTTCAAGATCGGGAGCTCCGCGAACGACGTCTTCCGGACACTCGCGAGCGGCCTCAACGGCACGTCGATGAAGAGCTACTCGAACCTCCCCCCCGACGACCGTTGGGCGCTCGCGTACTATCTCGATCGCATCGGACGGGGGCGTCCGCGTGCCGCGACCAGCATCCCGGCCGCCGTCGTGACCGACGAGATCCCACTCGACCCCGCGCACCCGTTCTGGAAGGCAGCGCTCCGCACCGAGGTCCCGATGGCACCACAGATCGAGATCGCCCCCCACTGGACCGACCCCGCGATCTCCGTGGTCGAAGTGGTCGCCGCGGTCAACAAGGATCAACTCGGCATGATGCTCACGTGGGACGACCGGTCGCCCGATCTCCGCAACGACGAGACGCGCGCCGCCTCGGTCGCCGCGGCGCTCGCACGCCACGGCGCATGGAAGCTGCCCGACGCGATCGCCGTCGAGTTTCCGAAGGAGATCGACTCGAAGGGCGCGCTGCCGCCGAGTCTCCTCGGCGACGAGAAGCGGCCCGTGCGCCGCTGGTACTGGTCCGCGGAGCGGCAGGAGCGCGGCGAAGCCGAAGCGATCGTCCAGCTCGTCGCCGGTCCCCGCGCGACCCCCGTCACGAGCACCGACAGCGGACCCGTCCGGACAGCCGCAGCCCATGCGAACGGGCAGTGGCGCGTCGTCATGGTCGCGAAGCGTCCCGGTGCGGTCACGAGCCTCCCGGTGTCCATCCAGGCATGGGACGGCGGCGCAGGAGAGAGCGGAACGTGGTTCGGCTACTCCGCGTGGATGACGCTCAACCTCCAGTGAGATCCGTCGCGGCCTCCAGCGTGGCGGAGACCTCGAGCCAACCGACCGCCTGACCAGCGACGCAGACGAGCGCGAATCGCGTCTCGACCACCGTGTCGTGCGGTCCCTGTCGCCGAACGGGAATCACCCGCTCCAACGTAGCCACGATGGCGACCTCTTCGTCCCGCTCGTCGGCGCCTTCGAGTACGAGCGTGCCCCTCTCGGCGGAGACGTCGATCGCGGCGACGGCCGCCACGGTCCGATACGCCGCACCCGCCCGTCGATGCCCGACGAGCGCTTTCGCGCACCATCGATCTCTCGACCCGAGCGACTCGAGTGCGTCCGTGGCCAGCACGAGCGGACCGCAGGCCGCGTCTGGGAGAGTGATGCGCCCGCGCGGAACGCGCGCGCGCGACGACAGCTCGACGTCCGTGACGACGCCCCGCGTCGCGATCTCGTACCGGCGGCCCTCGATCTCTATCGCCCCATGCACCTCGCCGAGAGACTCGCTACCGATCGCGATCTGCGCCGGGTCCGTTCGACGGAAGCGGAGATCCAAACGGGCCTCGACGAGCCGGCCATCCGCGAGCCCGCGCTCGAGATCGAGAAAAGGCGTATGGGTCGGGAACGCTATGACCGGTCCGTCGTAGACGAAACGCATCGATCCGTCCGCCGCACGCTCACAGACCAGCGGCGGCACCACCCATCCCCTCGACGGATCGACGAGCTCGCCGGTGAAGAGCGCGAGCCGAGTGGGGCTCTCGCTCACGATCACGCGGCCGGCCACCGGCCCCCCGTCCCCGGCCTCGATGCTCACCATCACGAAGAGGTCTCCCGCGGTGAGCTGAATGCCCCGCCGTCGGGTCAGGCGTCCGCGGCCCGCCACGAGCACGGTGTGGCCACGCGTTCGTGGCGGTTCGAGGCGACCCGCCAGGAACGAACGCGCGGTCGACGCCAGCTGACCGAGGAACCGGTCCCGGCGAACTCCGGGCCACCGGAGCGGAATCGCCAGCTCGAGCTGCGCGGCGTCGATGGTCCCGAAGCCTCGGAGCGCCGCGATCGGGCAGGACGTCTGATCGTCCTCGTCCCCGTTCAGCCGAAAGAGTTGGAGCAGATTGTCGGGATGCGCGGCCGGATAGCGACTCCCGATCGTCACGACGACACCGTCGGTGGCGACGCGTTCGCGGAGCGGCCGAACGCACGCGGCGACGAAATCATCGGACACCGTACCGGAGCCGGGTCGCACCGCGCGCAACCCCTCGGGATGCTCGCGCAAGCCGATCCCGATGTCGCATGCGACCTGGCCGACGTTCCACCCGTGGATCACCAGGACCAGCGCTCGCCCCGCATCGGTGATCATGCCCCGCAGCATCTCTCCCACCACGTCCATGAACCAGGGAGCCTCGCGGCGAACCTGGCTCGTGCGGTTCAGATCGAGCTCGTTGCGATCCCTGTGCTCGTTGATGACGACGCCGGCGTCCAGGAGCCGTCCGAGCTCACGGGTCACGTCGGCGGTGTGGAGGTCGTTCACCTTGTGCCGACCCGGGATGCGCAGGTCGCGGCGCCGACCCCCGTGCGGCGCCAGGAGCAGGATCGGCGCAGCGCCGGGTCGGACGACCAGCCACGGTGGATAGGTCGGCATCGCGAGAAATCTACCTGCGGTCTCGTGCCTTTGTCACCGCGTCGTCGCGGACCCGTCATTCCGCGCGGCGCTTTGACGGGTTTCCTCCTCACGGCTAGAGGAAGCGGGCGCCCATGACGGGTTTGACGACGCCGCACGCGTACCCCGGCAAGCTGATCATCGTCGAAGGCATCGACGGCTCCGGGAAGTCGACGCAGCTCTCCCTGCTGCACAGCTGGCTCCTCGCGCAAGGGCGCAAGGTATTCTTCACCGAGTGGAACTCGTCGGCGCTGGTGCGCCGATCGCTGCGCCGCGGAAAGAAGAAGGACCTGCTCACCCCCACGACGTTCAGCATACTACATGCCGCCGACTTCGCGGATCGCCTCACGTTCAAGATCATCCCTCCGTTGAAGGCCGGCATGACCGTGCTCGCGGACCGCTACGTCTACACCGCCTTCGGACGCGACGTCGCACGCGGCGTCGACGACGAATGGGTACGCGCGCTCTACAGCTTCGCCCCCAAGCCCGACCTCGCCATCTACTTCCGGGTCCCCATCGAAGTCTCGCTCCAGCGCATCCTGAGCGGACGGACCAAGTTGAAGTATCACGAAGCCGGCATGGACCTCGGCCTGAGCCGCGATCCCACCGAAAGCTTTCGCTTGTTCCAGAGCCGCATCCTCGTGATCTACGACGAGTTGGTGCGGGAGTTCGGACTCGAGGTCATCGACGCCACCGCCGACATCACGCAACAACAACAACAGGTCCGTCGATTGGCCGCGGCTGTTCTGGGATTGGAGGGGAGGGCGCCGCGTGCACGACGCCGATAAAGCCTTCTACGGCAACGGCCTTCCGTACCTGAAGATCAGCCCCCTGCGGGGCAGCCTCATCGTCATCGAGGGTACGGACGGCGTCGGGCGCTCGACCCAGATCGAACAGCTCACGCGTTGGCTCGAGGTCCAGGGGTACGGGGTGGTCAATACCGGGTGGACCCGTTCACCGCTGCTCGCCGAGACCATCAACGAGGCGAAAGCCGGGCACGAGCTGAACGTCACGACGTTCAGCCTGCTCTATGCCGCGGACTTCGCAGATCGGCTCGAGAACCAGATCATCCCCGCGCTTCGCGCGGGCTTCATCGTGGTCGCCGACCGCTACATGTACACCGCGTTCGCGCGCAACGCGCTCATGGGTGCCGATGCGGAATGGACCCGCAAGCTCTTTGGCTTCGCCGTGGTGCCCGACCTGATCCTCTACTTGCGGATCGACGTCAAGCATCTGGTCCCGCGCGTACTCGAGTCCAAGGGAATGGACTACTGGGAGTCCGGGATGCACCTGAAGCTCGGCAGCGACATCTTCGAATCGTTCCGTCGCTATCAGGCACGCATCCTTCGCGAGTACGAGCGCATGGCGGGCGAGTTCGGCTTCGTCACCGTCGACGCGCAGCAACCGGTCGACGCGATCCAGGCCGAGCTGCGGACGGTGATCGGTCGCTACCTCGCCGGCGAGCCGCCATCGAACCGGTCGCGTGCGACGAGCCGCCGACGGCCGCGTCACGTCGCGCCTCGTCGACGCCGATGACTGCGGGTATGGAACACCCCCGATGTCGCCTCACGCCGATCGTGCTCGCCGCGTTGCTGAGCACGCTCCTCGGATCGCTCCGGGCCGCGGAAGGTCGCGTGCTCCTGATCGTCGTCGACGGGCTCGACGCGCGCGAGATCACTCCCGAGGTCACGCCGATCCTGGCCCGGGCATGGCAGAGCGCGTCCTGGTGCCCCGGGGTCCGCGGCGTCGCCTCGATGCCGACCCGGACGAACTCGAATCACGCGACCCTCGTCACCGGCGTGGAGCCGGAAGCGCATGGCATCACCGGCAATGCCGTCT
Source organism: Deltaproteobacteria bacterium (assembly GCA_020848745.1). NCBI lineage: Bacteria > Pseudomonadati > Myxococcota > Myxococcia > Deltaproteobacteria bacterium. Next base: position 18,097 of record JADLHM010000046.1, read on the forward strand.
GGGATCGACGCACCGGACGTGTTCGCAAGTTGGGGCGCGCTGCCGACCTACAGACGGAGACCATCTTCACCATTGCCCGAAGGGCGAATCGCGGCCTCCGAACCGCCGCCGCCGTCGGCAAGCCGAAGCTCGGCGCGATGTTTGCCGGCGACGACGCGCATCAGGTGCCCCCCGACGAGCTCTGGGACGCCAGCACCGCCTCGGACTCCGCGCGTGACGAGATCACGCGCTACGCCTACGACGGCACCACCCTGGCCGCCGCACGGGCGCTCGTCGAACATGCCGGAGCGGATTTCGTTCTCGTGAATCTCGCCGACGTCGACCGTGTCAGCCACGGGTACGGACCGCAGGCGCAACAAGCCGTCGAGACTCGCCGCCGCACCGACGCGGCGCTCGGCACCTTCCTCGAATGGCTGACGACGCGCCCGGACTGGAGCACGACGACGGTCATCGTCACGGCCGACCACGGCTTCGACGCGATCCGCGAGAAGCCCGTGCGCTTCGCGGAGGTCCTGGCCGCCGCCGATCTTCGCGGGCTCGAGGTGGTCGGCGAGGGAGGAACCGCACACGTGTACCTCACGCGACCCTCGAACCCGAGTCGCGACGCTGCCACGCTCGCCGCCGCGCGACGCGTCGCACTCGGGCAGCCGAGCATCGCCGAGGTCTTGTACGTGCGGTCGAACCCTGCCGACAGTGACACGCGCTACACGCTCGGGGCGATCCATCCGGACTGGCACCTCGGCCACGAGCGCACCGGGGACCTCCTCCTGGTCACGAAGCCAGGATTCCAGATCGTCGACGGCAGCAGGGAGGAGGCCAAGCTGCTCGGTAACCACGGGGGCCCCGCCGAACGCATGGTTCCCGTGATCGCCGTCGGCGGCGCCACGACCTCCGAGCCATCCGGTTGCGAGGACGTGACCTCGGCGGACATCGGACGAACCGTCCAAGCCTGCCTTGGCCTTCCCGAAACGCGCCGCCTCGACGGTCGTCCGATCGCACCGGGAGCGCGCGGACGCGTCCTTCCCGGCATCTGCCCCCCCGTGGCGGTCGTCACGCCGCCCGTCACGGTGCCGTAACGATCCGGTCGTCCTGGAGCCCTCCGCCGCACGGCAACTTCATCGTGCCGTTACATGCAGGGAACGCCGGCGTCACGGAACGACGGGTACAGGCAGGACATGCGGCGTCTCTGGGCTTCTGGTACAGGAAGCGACCCATGACTCAGCGCGGGGACGGCCGCAAGCGCAAGATCCTGGTCGTCGAGGACGAGAAGGACATCCGCGACCTACTCCGTTACAACCTCGAGCAGGATGGGTTCTTCGTCCTCGAAGCCGACGAGGGCGAGCTGGCCCTGGCGTTGGTGAAGCGCGAGCGACCGGCGTTGGTCGTTCTCGATCTCATGCTGCCGGGAATGTCGGGGCTCGACATCTGTCGCGCCCTCCGCCACGACGACGAAACGTCCACGGTTCCGATCCTGATGTTGACCGCGCGTGCGGCCGAAGTCGACAAGGTCGTCGGTCTCGAGATTGGTGCGGACGATTACGTCACCAAACCGTTCAGTCCGCGCGAGCTGCTCGCCCGCATCAAGGCCGTCCTACGGCGCGCGCATGGCCACGACGCCTCGCGGCCACACGAGTTCTTCGAGCGCGGCCGGCTGCGCATCGACTTCGACACCCATCAGGCCTTCCTCGACGGGCAGGAGGTGAAGCTCAGTCTTCGCGAGTTCGAGCTGTTGTCGTTCCTCGTCCGTCACCCCAACCGCGTCTTCGAGCGCACGCAGCTGCTCGATCTGGTCTGGGGTCGCGATACCTACGTCGAGCCGCGTACGGTGGACGTGCACGTTCGACGTCTCCGTACGCGTATCGAGCGCGACGATCGCAAGCCCGAGTTGATCCTCACCGTGCGCGGCGTCGGCTACAAGTTCAACGATGCGGCCCTGGACGCCTAGACTCGTCCTCTATTTCCTGCTGCCGACCCTGGTGACGTTTCCGCTGCTCGTGACGGGCGGATACGTGCTGGCGCGCCACGCGCTGGTCGGGATCGCCGACCAGGTCGCGGGGACCGCGGCCGTCGAGGAGGCACGCGCGATCGGAGCCAGGCTTCCTCCGGATCTCGCCGCCGCCGCGGGTCAGCGCCATTGCCACGACGAGGTCCACGGCAGCGTCGTGCGCTTGACCGTCATCGCGGCCCAAGGACACGTCCTCTGCGACACCGAAGCGGATCCGGCCGGCATGGTGAATCACGCCTCGCGTCCCGAGGTCCTCGAAGCCCTCGCACATGGGGCGGGCATCGCACGACGCGACAGCTCGACGCTGCGACGTCCGCTCCTCTACGTCGCCGTCCGCCTCGGTGACGGCGCGGCCACACGCATCGTCCGAATCGCCATCCCGACCGAGCTCGTGGCCGGCGCGGAGCGCCGCCTCGACGCTATCGTGCTCTGCACCATCCTCGCGACCGCCGTTTTGGCGGTCGTGCCGGCTCTGTACCTCGGGCAGCGCCTGGCCAGGCGTCTGGCCCGTATGGTGGCCTTTTCGCGCGCGGTCGCCTCCGGCGACCTCACCGCGCGCCTCTCGGCCTCGCGCCGCGACGAGCTCGGTGAGCTCGAGCAGAGTCTCGACGAGATGAGCCGCCAGCTCCGGATGTGGCTCACGGGCATGCAGGCGGAAAGCGACAAGGTCCGCGGCATCCTGGGAGCGATGATCGAGGGAGTCGTCGTGATCTCCGCCAACGGCAAGATCATCCTCATGAATCGTCGCGCGGAGGAGATCTTCGGTCTCGATCCGGACACCGACTACCATGGACGTCCGCTCATCGAGACCTGTCGCGATCACGAGCTCCAGGAGCTCCTGCGCGAGACCGTCGCGACCGGCATCCAGGTCTCCCTACGCGAGATCACCCTCGCGGACGAAGCCAAGCGCCATCTCGCCGTCAGCGTCGCGCCGCTCGCGGACCGCATCGGCTTCGTGCTCGTGTTCCACGACATCACGGAGATCAAGCGCCTCGAGACGATGCGGCGCGACTTCGTCGCCAACGTGAGCCACGAGCTCCGTACGCCGCTCACCGCGATTCGAGGCTACACCGAGACGCTGCTGAGCGGGGCCATCGACGACCCGGCTCGGGCGCGGAGCTTTCTCGGCGTCATCGATCGCCACTCGGAACGTCTCAGTCGCCTGATCGACGACCTGTTGACGCTCTCGGATCTCGAGCTCGGCAAGACTCCCGTCAAGAAGGAGGCAGTTCTCCTGGAGTCGCTGGTGGACGAGGCGTTCGAGGTCCTCGGCGCCAGGGCGCGCCGCGGCAACGTCACGCTCGTCACGGAGCTTCCGCCCGGGCTACCGCTCGTGCTCGGCGACGGAGATCGCCTCCAGCAGGTCCTGATCAATCTCGTAGACAACGCCGTGAAGTACACCCCGGCCGGAGGCACCGTCACGATCGGTTCCCGTGTTCCACCGCACCCCGACACGTCGATGATCGAGGTGAGCGTCACCGATACCGGCCTCGGAATTCCCGCGGAGGAAATTCCACGTCTGACGGAGCGATTCTATCGCGTCGACAAGGCGCGCTCGCGCGAGCTCGGCGGCACCGGACTCGGACTCGCGATCGTGAAGCATATCGTGCAAGCGCACCATGGGAAGCTGATCATCACCAGCACGCCCAACGTGGGCACCTGCGTGAAGTTCATCATCCCAAGGTGGAGCGCACGCGAAGAATCGTCCTAGACTCCCGCGCGCGAGATCACGGAGTTCGCGGCACGAAACGCGGAGCCTTCACGGAGCCGGCCACCGCAAACGGCACGATCGCCGATCCCGAGGGATCGAGAAAAGAAGCGACGAGCGCGCCGGACGGCGCGAACTCGCGCACCAGCGCGGGAGGAAGGCGCACCGTTCCGCGCCCTTCGACGTCGCCGTCCGCGCGCACACGGACTTCGCCTCCGGCCACGACCTCGCCAGATGCCACGTACACTCGGGATAGACGCCACACGCCTCGCCGCCAGGCGAAGGCGGCGCGCAACTCGTCGAACGGCAAGTCCGGTCCCGCAAGAAGCGGGGCTGCCGCGGCCAGCGCAAGGTGCGCCGTACGATCCAGCGCGAGCACCTGTACGGGGCCGCCGCCGACAAGGCGACCGCCGCGCACGGCCACGCGGCCATCGAGATGGACGCCGGCGGGAGCACGCTTCACGTCGAAGCGCATCTCGGCGCGACCCTCGATCCGGACTCCGAACGGCATGAGCGCGCTCGCAGAGACTTCGCGGCCCGCCACGGTGAGCACGAAGGGACCGCCGTCGGTCCGCACCATCCCCGTCACGTCGAGCGTGCCGCCGCCGAGCCGGCCACGGAGCGCGATCCGACCCTCAGTATCGCGTAGCTCCATCCCTCCGGTGATACCTTCGAGCGTCGAGGATTCCGAGGCGTCATCCCGGAGTACGACAGTGCCGTCGACGACGTCCACGCGCTCGACGGCATCGAGGGTCGCGAGCACACGATCGGCCACCTCGGGCGCCGTGACGACCGCGATCGCCGGACGCGCCACCTCGAGACGTGGCCGGACGAACACGAGCCGCCGGAGCGACGAGTCGCCCGCAACGAGTGACGCAAGCGCGACGGTTGCCGCGACCTCATCCGCGGTGAAGATATACTTGCCGTGCTCGTAACGTAGGCGCTGCAAACCGACGATGAACGTCCCGGACGGGCCGAGCCGACCGCGGATCGCCTCGATTCGGACGTCGGCGTCGAACCATCGGCTCGCCACACGAGCGACCGCGGAGCTGAAGCCCAGCACCGGACGCCGCGCCGCCACGAGCGCCACGCCGGCAAGCGCGATCGCCAGGGTCGCCGCCCACGCCAGACGGCGCCACGACGAGCGCGGAGGTCGAGTCCCGGACGCTCGTGTCCCCGCGTCGGCGGCACGCGAACCGGTCATTCGCGTCGCGGCCAGACCGGCCGCAACCACATCGAGACAGCTCCGACAACGGGCCACGTGCGGTGCGAGCGCGTCACGCTCGGTCTCGTTCGAGCGACCCTCGAGAAAGGCCCCGAGCCGTTCGTCGTCCGGACACGGATCCGTGTCGCGCACTTCCTCGCTCGTCATGCCGGCCCTCCGAGGAGCCGCCGAAGTCGTTCCAGTAGTCGACTCTTACGTACGTATGCGGCGTTCATCGTGACTCCCAGGATCTCCGCGACGTCGTCGAGGGATCGACCGCGCACCAGGTGCAGCTCCGCCAGCAGGCGATCCTTCGGCGCCAACTGTCCCATCGCCCGATCCAGACGTTCGGCGGCCTCTGCTCCTTGCAAGGCCGCCTCGGGATCGCCCCCCGCGTTTCGGAGCGATCGCCGGAGTTCGATCATGTGCGGCGTATCGTCGTCCAGCGGAACGAGACGCCCCTCGCGTCGCAACCGGTCGATGGCCATCCGAACCGCCACCACCTTGAGCCATCCCGCGAACGAGCATCCGTGTCGTCCCGCGAACGTCCGGAGCTTTCGGCCGTCGTCACGCAACAACGCTACGAATACCTCGTGGGTCAGGTCGTCCGTCAGGTCGCTACGCCCGCGGCTCCGGAAGGCCAGAAACCGCGAGATCGCGTCTCGGACGACACCGCCGAACTCGTCGACCAGCCGCTCTGCGGCACCCGCCTCGCCGGCCAGAAAGGCCTCGAGGACGGGATCCATCCGGTCCGGCCCCCCATCGTCCGGAGACCGATCAGACATGACCGGGATACGTGAAAGATTCGCGCTCCCGGCGCGTCCTGGGGGCATGGACGCAACGGCGTGGAGCATTCTCGGAGCCACCGCCACGGCGGGTCCGTGGGTGGCGCGATGGGCGTATCGAGCGGGTCGACGCACTGGCGGAAGAAAGACGACGCCGTGGCGCCCGATCTTTCAGCTGGTCGACCACCGAACGCATTGCCTCGGTCACGACAGCCGCCGGGTCCGGAGCGATCTCGGCGCCATCCTGCCGCTCTCTCCCGCCGCCTGGACCGAATTGTCGGCGATGCGTCGGCCCGTCCCGGTCTCGCGCATGCCGGTGCGCGCCGCCGCTCGGACACCGTGACGCCGCTCGGCGCCTTCGCGGCCGGGGTGGTCCTGCAAGTCGCCGTCGGCATCGTCGCGTACCATCGGGGATGCCGTCACGGACGCGTCCGACTTCCGGCAAACCTCGTGGGTGAGCTTCGCGACCACAAGCTGCGCTGCCTCGGCGAGGACGCCGGGCGCGTGGACCTCGAGATCGCCCTCTTGTGCGAGCCAGATCTCCAGGCGCCGGGCGTACGGAAGATCACGTCGCGATAGTCAGCCGTTGATCTCGTGGAAGAGGTACGGTGCCGCCTCGGCCATCATCTCCTGCAGGATGGTCTTGAGCCCCTTCTCTCCATCCTCGAGTCGGCCGACGAGGCCGGAGAGCACCGCGAAATAGCGCTCCTTCTGCTCGAGGGTCATCGCCGGCAGTCGATCGTTCATGGCACGCGCGAAGCGCTCGTGCGTCATCCGGATCTGCTCCGCCAGGTCCCGTTCCAGGTCGTCGCTCATGCGTCCTCCGTGCGTGCGGTGACGTCTACGCGTACCGTCGCTGGACGTCCAGCACCCCTATGACGTCCTAGTCATGCAATCGGGAATAGTGCGCACCGACGATTGACTGGCGAAACGCGCGGTCGCAAGACTGCGCGCGTGACGGCGGGACTGGCGGCGGCAGACGGGGAGACGGCGGCGCCCTTCGACATCGACGAAACGCTGGGGCTCCTCGGAACGTCGCCCGCCATCCGCAAGCTCCGAGCGGAGATCCGCGCGCTCGGCCGGAGCGAGTTTCGCGCGGTATTGGTGCAGGGTGAGTCTGGGGTAGGGAAGGAGGTCGTCACCGAGGCGCTCCGGCTCGCCTCTCGCCGCGCCGCCGCGCCCTACGAGGTCTTCGATTGCCCGGCCGTTCCGGAAGATCATCTCGAAAGCGAGTTGTTCGGAACGACGCGCGGCGCCTTTCCGGGCGCCGTCGACAAGGCTGGAGCGCTCGAGCGGGCACACGGGGGCACGGTGTTCTTCGACGAAATCGCCGCCATGCGGCGCGAGCACCAGGCCAAGGTGCTGCGGGTGATCGAGGGAAAGGGATTTCGTCGCGTCGGCGGTAGTCGCGGGATCACGGTGGACGTCGCGGTCATCGCAGCGGCACACGAGAACCTCGCCGCGCTCGCCGCCGCGGGAGCCTTCCGCCACGATCTCTACTACCGTCTGATCCGGGACGGCTGCCTCTCGATCCCGCCCCTGCGCGAACGGCCGGAAGACGTCACGTTCTTGGCGCGCCACTACCTCATGAGTCTCCGAGATCCGGTGCCGCGCATCGAGCCGGCCACGATGCTCCTGCTGATGGATCACCCATGGCCGGGCAACGTCCGCCAGTTGCAAACCGTGCTCCGTATGGCCCTACGGTCCTCCGGCGAGGTCCTCGACGCTGGGACGATGCGAGAGGTTCTGGCGCGGTTCGACGACGCCCCCGGCCATCCAACGATCAGCTCCGCGACCGCGACGCCGCCGATCGTCGCCGAAGGGAGGTTCGCGTCCTCACCGTGCCGGACCTCGCCGGTCGAGACGGACTTCCATGTCGCAACGGCCCGCATGCAGCGCCAGTTGCTCCTGGACGCGTTTACCTCGGCGGCCGGCAACAAGACTGCCGCCGGCATCCTACTCGGCTTCCACCTTTCTCCAGGCGAGCAGCGCGTCGAGGTCCACGACATCACCGACGCACGACGCAATCTCGCCTTGCGCAAGTTTCGCTACTGGTGCGCGCGCCTGGACTTGACCGACTCCCTGGTCCGCCGCGGGCACATCCCGAGCGTCAGGACACCGCCCTGACGCGATCGGAGCGCCGCAGCATTCGACATCCCCCCGGGCGTTCACCTCGCAGAAAGGAAACTCCCATGCAGTCACGGATCCAGCAGCTCCTCACCGCACTCGCCGTCGCGATGATGGTGGGGATCGTCGGAAGCACTCTCGCCTCCGCCGAAGTCGAGCATCGAGTCGACCTCAATACGGCGTCGGCCGCCGAGCTCGCGACCTTGCCCGGCATCGGCGACTCCAAAGCCAAAGCGATCGTCGAGTACCGGGTCGCCGACCCCTTCAGGTCGATCGAGGACCTGAAGAAGGTCAAGGGCATCGGCGACAAGACCTTCGAAGCCCTCAAACCGAGCTTGAAGGTCAGCGACGCGAGCGGGACGAAGTAACGCGAGCACCCATGGCGAAGGGCCGACCGGAACCTCGGTCGGCCCTCGCGACGGCCACGAGTCGACTCGTCACTCGGTCCGGACGATGAAGTAGTGGTCGTTGTCGTTGTTCGCGTTGTTCTTCCAGCTGTTGAAATCCGTATTCTCGTAGGGGCTGGTCCCGGGAGCCGAAGCACCCCAACGCACCTGTCCACCACCGACGGTGTCGTCGATCCCGACGATCCAGAAGACCCCGGCCGGCGTCGGCTTGTTCGACGTCCACCCGACGGTGACCTCCTCGCCTCTACTCGGCGTTCCGCAATCTCCGGTGCCTGCGTCCATGATCGCGAGCGTGTCGACCGTGAAGCCATCGGAGTCGCCGCCGATCTGTTGATCCGGGCAGTACGGAGTGCCGCCAGGGCAGCCGGTGGTCTTGTCGCTCCAGATCTCGAAGTGGATGGTGCCGGTCACGGTCCCGTCTTGTCGTCCGAGACAGAGACCGAGCTCGGCAATCGTCAGCGACGCGGCATTGTTGATGCGCTGCCGAACGACGGTCGTAGGCGGCGTCTCATCGGGAAGGTCGATCCCCCAGTAGTCGCCGAGCGTGGGCGTACTGACGATCGTGTCAGTGGGAGCGGTCGGCGTCGGCGTCGGCGTCGGCGTCTCGGTCGCCGTCGGGGTCGCCGTGGGCGTCGCGGTCTCCGTGGGCGTCGCGGTCTCCGTGGGCGTCGGGGTCTCCGTGGGCGTCGCGGTCTCCGTGGGCGTCGGGGTCGCCGTGGGCGTCGCGGTCTCCGTGGGCGTCGCGGTCTCCGTGGGCGTCGGGGTCTCCGTGGGCGTCGCGGTCTCCGTGGGCGTCGCGGTCTCCGTGGGCGTCGCGGTCTCCGTGGGTGTCGCGGTCTCCGTGGGTGTCGCGGTCTCCGTGGGTGTCTCCGTCGGCGTCGGTGTTTCGGTCGCGCTCGTGGTCGGCGTCGGAGTCTCGGCGACCGTCGCCGTCGGCGTCGGTTCGACAACGCCATTGCAGACCACTGGGTAGGGCGACACGAAGGCCGGCACGGCGCTCCGATCGGAACAGTCCACCGCGTAGGCATTGATGCAGTCGACGCAGTCAACGAGATCGGCGAGCGTGGTGACCGCCCCGTCGCACACCTCCCCGGCGGGGGTCGTGGCGGTTGGACACTGCGTGGCGAACCCGATGGCGGCCGGGGTGAGATCCCCCACGCCGTTGCACAGCTTGTCGGCGCCGCCGCACGCCTTGCAGATGGCAGCGCGCTTCTTGGTTTCGGCTTTCGCGATCGCCGCGGCCGCCTTGCCGTCACCCGGAATGGGGCAGGGATTGGTCGCCTTCTCGGCGTTCACCGCCGTCCAGCACTTCGCGAGCGCCTTTGATCTCGCGGCGAAGAACGCCGCGGTCGCCTTGCCGATCGCTACCTGACACTTGTTCAGGTCCTTCTCGGTCTTGGGGTTGCTCGGAACGAACTCGTCGTACGAGATGCCGACGGCGCGATCCGCCGCCGCTTCCCCGATGCACGTCACGCACGCTGCAACGTCGGCACAATTGGCGATCGCGCCATTGCAGGATCCGTCCTCGAAGTTCGGGCAGGATCCGACGTTCCAGCCGATCTCGACGAGCGTATCGTCGTCGGCCGTCCCGCAGATCTTGTCCTTGCCGCCGCAGGCTTTGGCGATGCTCGATTCCAACTTCGCCGCCGCCTTCGCTATTGCCGGACCGACCTTGGGGTCGGCGTGGCAGTCTCCCGCCGGCAGCTTGCCCCTCACCATCGCCTCTTCGCACTTGACGAGGGCTTTCGCCTTCGCCCGGACGAATACGGCTCCCGCCTTCACGATCGCCGCTTTGCACTTCTGCGCATCGGCGTGCGCCAGCGTTCCGTGGGTAACGACCAGCACGACGACGGCGACGACAAACCTCCGTGGAACAAACAAGCCGGACATGCCACCTCCTCGACCCAGCTGCCTCCGGCAAGAACGTGTAGGGTTGTTCGGCAGCGAAAGTTTCGATCCATATGCAGACACGCTCATGCGGGTGTCAAGTCGAACTCGCGCCCGCGCGGTCAGCAACTCGACCCCGGCACCGGTGAATCGACCACGAGCGTGAGCGGCCCGTCGTTCACGAAACGCACATGCATGTGCGCTCCGAAGCGTCCGCTGGCGACGGAGCGAACCCGGGCGCGCAACTCGTCGACGAAGCGCGCAAACAACGCGGCGGCCGCACCGGCAGCCATCGCGCGATCATAGGATGGCCGGCGCCCTTTGCCACAGTCCGCGAGGAGCGTGAACTGCGAAATCGCGAGAAGCTCGCCATCCGCCTCGATCACGCTCCGCTGCGTCGACGAGGACGGATCGTCGAAGAGACGGAGCCCGACGATCTTGCGCGCCATCCACGCAACGTCGGACTCGCCATCGTCGCGTCCGAGGCCCGCCAGTACCAGCAGACCGGTCCCGATACGCCCGACGGACTCGCCGGCGACGGTCACCTCCGCCTCACGGACGCGCTGGATCACGACGCGCATCGGGCCGCGCCGCAGGTCGCTTGCCGGACGGACACGCCCCAGCTAGGAGAGCGTCCCCCCACCATGCTCCCCCGGCACTGAGCGATGGATTTCGTCGCCCGCATTCTCGGCATGGTCGTCCTCCGGCCGTACGTATTCGTGTTCTTCACGCTGTACCTGGTGGTCGCCGTCAAGCGCCTGGGATGGCGACGCACGGCGATCTTTTCGTTGATCGCGTACGTCGTCGCGTTCGCGGCGGAGTTCTCCTCGACACGGAACGGATTCCCGTTCGGCCTGTACCACTACATCGACGTGACGCGCGACCGCGAGCTCTGGATCAGCAACGTCCCGTTCTGGGATTCCTTGTCGTTCACTTTTCTCTGCTATCTCGGATGGCGTCTCGGTGTGCTCGTCCACGCACCGGTTTCGCTCGAACGCGGCGATGCGCAGGTACTCGAGACCCGTGAGATCGCCACCTCCTGGCGCGCCTGCCTCACCGGCGCGCTGCTGATGACGTGGCTCGACGTCGTCATCGATCCCCTCACGGTGCACGGCGATCGCTGGTTCTTGGGCCGCATGTACTACTATCCCGAAGGGGGCGTCTATTTTGGCGTGCCGCTCAGCAATTTCGCCGGCTGGTTCCTGGTCGGCGTGGTCACGATCAGGGCGTTCCAGGTCTGGGAGCTCCGTTTCGGCCAGGGGCACGATCGCCGCGGCAGGCGGCACGTCCGTTACAGCGCATGGCTCGAGCCGCTCGTGTACCTCGGCATCCTCCTCTTCAATCTGGGTCTGACGTTCTGGATCGGCGAGCGACTGCTCGGTACGGTCGGCACGATGATGTACGTGCCGATCATCGTGCTCTTCGTCCTGCACGTCCGCGATCCGCGCCGGCGGGCGACCGACGTCGAGGTGGAGGCACACCGACGCGGCCAACCGCGCCCCGGCGAACGCTACGCGTCATGACGCGCGAATCCCTGGTCGTGGTGACCGCGGTTCGCACGGAAACGCGGGCGGTGCTGGAGGCGCTCCGGCACGTCCGTCGAGCCGACGTCCGCGGCCTGCGGATCTGGCAGGCGGAATCCCGCGGACGCCCCGTGACGCTCGTGCAGGCGGGGATCGGTCCCGCGCGGGCCCGACGTGCCCTCGAAGCCGTTTCGCCGCCGCATGGTCCCGTCCTGTCCATCGGCTTCGCCGGTGCGCTCGTTGCGGACGCGAAGCCGGGAGACGTCGCGCTGCCGAACTCCGTCCTCTGGGAGGGCCCTTCGAGCCTGCAGCGCTACGACGTTCCCGCGTCGTCATGGCGAAGGATCGACGCGCGCGTGGCCACGATGAATCTCGGCGCGACCCTACGCGGTCCGATGCTCTCGTCTTCCGTGATCGTCGCCTCCCCGGAAGAGAAGCGAGCCGCGAGCCGTCGGACCGGTGCCGTGGCCGTGGAGATGGAAGCCGCGGGACTGGTTCCCGTTGCGTGCGAGCGTGGAGTCGATCTGCTCGTCGTCCGGACCATCCTCGACACCGCCGACGTCTCGTTGGCCGAGTTGCCGGCCGACCTCGACTCGAGCTGGAGCGCCCGAGCCGCGCTCCTCGGCCGTCCACGCGCTTGGCCCTCGGTCTGGGCCGTGGCGCGCCACATCCCGTGCGCCGCGCGGAACCTTCGTACGACCGTGGCGGCCGCCTTGACCGCCCTCTGACGAAGGTGATCACTGCGCCTCAGCTTGCCTGCCCCCCCCGACCGCCCGTATAGTCCAGCCGCCTGACCGCTCGGTCTGGAACCAACGGTCACCACCGGGGGGAGGGGGTCTCGATGCGGTTTCCCGCACACATCACGACCGACATGCTGAAGTGGCAGACCAGGAACTGGCTCAAGGGCAACAAGCGCTTTCCGGTCGTGCTGATGCTGGAGCCGCTGCATACCTGCAATCTCGCCTGCCTCGGATGCTCGCCCGAAAGGTACAATGGCGACTTGAGCGACCGGCTCTCCCTCGAAGAATGCCTGCGCGCAGTCGACGACTCGGGCGCACCGGTGGTCTCGATCTGCGGCGGCGAGCCGACCATCTACCCCGAGCTCACCGAACTCATCGCCGGCATCATCGACCGCAAGCGCCACATCTATCTCTGCACCAACGGCCTCCTCCTCGATCGTTTCTTCAAGAAGAACACGCCGCACGAACGCCTCTCCGTGAACGTGCACCTCGACGGAATGGCCCGTACCCACGACATGATCGTCGATCGCGGAGGTGTGTTCGACAAGGCGATCGAGATGCTCAAGCTCGGAAAGTCGCTCGGGTACCGGGTCTGCACCAATACGACGATCTATCGCGAAACGGCGATGCAAGAGATCGAGGAGATGCTGGAACTGCTCGACTCCATCGGCGTGGACGGCATGCTCCTCTCGCCCGGGTACCACTACGAAGTGCTTCCCGAGAAGCATTTTCTCTATCGCCACGAGGTCAACGAGAAGTTCAAACGCGTGATCGAGCTCTCCAGGCGCTACCGCCTCTACTCGACGCCGCTCTTCCTCGAGTTCGCCGCAGGGCTCCGCGACTACCCGTGCACCCCTTGGGGCAACGTCACGCGGACCCCGAAAGGATGGAAGGGCCCCTGCTACCTGATCGGCGAGAAATACTTCGAGACCTGGGACGCCTTCTGGAACGGCGTCGATTGGCCGTACTGGGAAACTCGACAGGATCATCGCTGCCGCGACTGTCTCATGCACAGCGGATTCGAGGCGTCGGTCGTCCGCAAGCTCGGCGAGAGCCGTCGCGACGTTTGGACGATGACGAAGTGGAATTTCCTCGGCTGAGACCGAAGGACACGCCTGCGACATCGGGCGTCGGATTCGTGACGCCGACCCACCTTCGAGCGCGCCGATGCCTTCACCAACCGCGCGAAAACACGACGCCAGGCAGCATCGTCGTGGCGGCATGTGGGTTGCTGTCCGCTTCAGGAGACGCGGACCATGCTCGCCACCCAGGCCCTCACCGACGCGCTCCAGGTCATCTACCGCGAAGCGCTACGCTCGCCGTGGATCTGTCTCAATGCCCTAAAGGATCCGACCTCGGCCCCGAATCGCCCGACCGCGGGTCGGGACGCCCCTCCGGTCCTGGTGCTCGGTGGATTCCTGAGCCACCCGTACTACTACGCCCCGTTCGGACGGCTCCTCGGACAACAGGGATTTCTCGTCCACTACGACGAGGTGTTCAACGCCGCACCCTTCAAACCGCACGTCAGAGCGCTCGGCGAACGGGCCGCGCGCATCGCCGAGGACGCAGGAAAGCCCATCCGCATCGTCGGCCACTCCCTCGGCGGTCTCCAGGCCATCGCGCTCCTCGTCCAGCGCCCGGACGCGATCGAGCAGGTGATCACGGTCGCGAGCCCCATCGTCGGAGGAACCCCATGGCGTCCGCTCCAGCGGCTCGCCGAGCGCGTGCTCGACGTCCACGCGAGCGAGACCGAGGTGCTGCGGGAGGACCTGGGCCCGTATGCTCGGCGTGTTACGACGATCTCCTCGCCCCAGGACCTCGTGGCGCCCCCCCCGGCATGCACCATCGACGGCGCGACGAACGTAGTCCTGAGCACCTTGCCGCGTCGGGACGAATCGCTCGCGAGCCACATCGGCGTCATCTTCATGGAGACGGTGGTCCAGATCGTCCTCGCGAGCCTGGCGCGGGCCGATGTGCAGAACCTGTCGGACGCTGCCGGGGATGCCGGCAGCCCGACGGGCGGACTCGAATAACGCCTCGTCGCCTCACGAGTTTTTCGGCACGCTCGACGCGGAACCCGTCTTGACTCCCCGGAAGCCTTTGGGAACAATCCGCGCCCGTCACGATTCCACGACCCGGCAAACCCATTCGATCGAAGCTTCGAGGAGGATTCATGCGATTCTCGTTCTGGACGAGTGTCGGCGCACTCGCGGTGCTCAGCGTGGCTTCTTGTACGCCTGGCGAGAACAAGACGGTCGCGGCTCCCAGCCCGGCGGTCGCGTCGCCTGCGCAAGCTCCGGTCGCAGCCACGGCTCCTTCGCCGCCCGAAGTCGCCGCCGAAGCCGAGGAAGGCGACGAGATCTTGATGGTGTGGGCTGAGGCCGAGCCGGACGAGGGTGCGCCCCCGCTCGAAGTGCAGTTGAAGGCGGACGTCTCGGGCGGCGTCGGCGACCGCAAGATCAAGTGGGAATTCGGCGACGGCTCGCCCGCCAGCAGCGAGATGAACCCGAAGCATCGGTACGAGAAAGCCGGGACCTTCCGGGCGTCGGTCGAAGTCTCCGACGCGAGCGGCGACTCGGATTCGGACTACGTCGATATCGAGATCGCCGCGGAGTAGGGAGTCGCCGGTCCTCAGTGCCGCGGGCGGATCACGAACGTCGTACCCTCGCGCTTGAACTGAACGCCCGTCGGCGTGATCGCCGCGACGGTGAGACCGGCCGCCACTTCACCTTCGTGCACCCGCTGCGTCGGTGCACCGTCGATACTGATAAAAGCGAAACGACGGGCAGGGTCCGACGACCACTGCAGGAAGCTGAGAGCGACCTTCGGCGCGCCCGGAGGTGACCGTCCCGTATCGAAGAGAGCCTCAGCCGGGGTTTCCGGCTCGGCCGCTGGTTCCGGTGCTTCCTCGACTTGCGGCTCCGGTGGCGCCATTACCGGCGGCAGCGCCGCGAGTTCCTGATCAGCAGGCGCCGCCTGGCGTGGGATCTCCGCGGGTGCCTGGTTCACGGCCGGGCCCGCCTCTCGAATGGCGTCACGCGCAGGCCCGAAAGGAGAGGGCTCGAGTACCGATCCTTTGTCGGCGG
Organism: Deltaproteobacteria bacterium; assembly: GCA_020848745.1. Classification (NCBI taxonomy): domain Bacteria; kingdom Pseudomonadati; phylum Myxococcota; class Myxococcia; species Deltaproteobacteria bacterium. The sequence goes on from JADLHM010000046.1 coordinate 33,569, forward strand.
CCGCCAATGCCGCGGGCTGCGACGGCGGTGGTATCGGACGGGCGACCTCCGCGGGCGGAGTCGTGTCACGCGTTCTCGACGGCGGCACTCCCGTTGGCGGCTGAGCCGCGACCGGTGGCGGTGCAGGCGCAACCTCCACCTTGGGTGCTTCCGCTTTCGCAGGCTCTGCCGCGACCGGCGCGGGCGGCTCCTGCGCAGGTGGCTCGACGCGTCCGGGAGCGCGCGGCACGACGATCTCCGGGGCCGGTGGCGGCATGGGCAACGCAGCGACCTCGACTGTCGGCTCGCTCGTCACCCAACTGAGTAGCGCGCCCCCGCCGAACCCCACCACGGCACAGCCCAGGATGGCGGCGATCGGGAAGGGTCGCCGGCGGCGGACCGCCGGTGAGACCGCCGGTCCCTCGAGCGTCGGTTCACCCGCCGGGTCGCGATCGCGCTCGACCTTCCGGAGCGCATCGAGGATCGTGCTCATCGAGCATCATCCTTCGTTCCGGATCGTCGTCTCATCGGCCTCGAAGTCATGTGCCCCCGCTCAGGCGTGGGTGTCGATAGTCGGCAAGCGCTCCGTATAGAACGATCTTGGTCAAAGGACCCACGATACCATCGGGGGCAAGGCGGTGCGAACGCTGGAAGCGGGCAACGGCTTCACTCGTACCGGCATCGTACGTCAGAGACGGCGCGTCCGGATAGACACCCACCCGCGCGAGGAGCTGCTGGAGCCGGCGAACCTCCGGTCCACGACTGCCAGGCACCAGGCGCGAGGAAAAGCCTTCGAAGTCCCGCCAGAAGACGTGCGCATCGCCGAGCCATACGCGATCGAGGTCCGGAGCGCTCAACATCGTCCCCATGTCGCCGAACCGTACGATGACGTTGGGACCGGCTACACCACCCAGCAACGCGAAACGACGCTGCCCGCTGTCCGGGAGCGAGAACTCCAAGATCGCCGGCAGGTTCATCATCGCGAGCCGCGACAGGGTCCCGCTGGTCGGGAGATACCGGAGACCCCGGCGCGTCGCGATCGCTTGCAGATCGAGCCGCGCGCCGGAGCGCTCCTCCGGACGAAGCGGGTCGACCCCCCACGCGGCGAGGAGGCTCGTCGTGGCCGCCACCGCGGTCGCGTGATGATCGACCGCTGCCAAGGCCGCCCAGAAGGCCATCGGTCCGTCGGTCACCGACGCGGGGGCCGCTCCCGTCTCGACCTCGGCAGCCGGAGACTCCGGTTCACTCGTAGGCTCCGACGGGATCGCCGCAGGCGCCGATCCCTGCTCGGGGGTGACCTCGATGGCTGGGGTCGCAGACGCCACGGGGGTCTCGCTCTCGGAAGGAGCGGGAAGTGGAGTCGAGGTCGCCGGCGGGGGCGCGGCGGTCGGCGTCACGGTCGGCGTCGTCGCGACGGCATCCGCCATCCACATGTCGCCCGCGGGCCGCAACAGCGCCACTGCCGCCCCCAGACCAGCGGCCAGCGCGACGCCGGCCGCAAGGGCCACACGCAACGACCGATGACGCCGCGCGCCGGGCCCGGCGTCGTCGGTGCGCAACTCGGCGATAACGTGTCGCATCAGCGCGGCGCTGATCACGCGCTGTTCCCGCGTGTAGCCGGCCAGCAGCGCGCGATGCGCGGCGATGTTGATGAGCCGCGGCACGCCGCCGGAATATCGATAGACGAGGCGCACCGCGCCAGGCGAGAAGATGTCCGCCGTCGATGGCCCCCCGGCGATCCGGAGGCGATGCGCGATGTAGCGCGCCGTCTCCGCCCGATCGAGGGGCTCCAAATGCCACCGCACCGTGATGCGTTGGTTGAGTTGTGCGAGCTCGGGACGCCCGAGTAGCAGCTTCAGCTCGGGCTGGCCGACCAGGACGATCTGCAAGAGCTTCGTCGTCTCCGTCTCGAGGTTGGACAGCAGCCGCAGCTGCTCGAGCGTGGCGGGCGGAAGGTTTTGCGCCTCGTCGACGATGACGACCACGCGCTTCCCGGCGAGCTTCTGCGCCACCAAGAACGGGTTGAGCTCGTCGACGAGTTCCTTCTTACTGCTGGATGACGCGGGGATCGAGAACTCGCTGTTGATGGTCTGCAGAAGCTCGAGATCCGAGAGCGCCGGATTGAAAATGTAGCCGACGATCGTGTTCGCTTCGAGATCCCGAAGGAGCGCACGCAGCAGCGTCGTCTTCCCCGTCCCGATGTCCCCCGTAACGGCGATGAATCCCGTCCCCTCGCGGATCCCGAACAACAGATGACCGAGCGCCTCACGATGGTGCGTGCTGAGGTACAGATAGTGCGGGTCGGGCGTGAGTCGAAACGGGGGCTCGCTCAGGCCGTAGAAAGCTTCGTACATTCGCGAGCGATCCTCGGATACGCGCCCGACATTTTCAAGCCGCTGACGTCTCGAGGCGTCGGGCTAGGCGCCGAGCCATCGTCGCCACGCGACAGCGAGCCAGCATGCCACCAACGACCACGCGAAGGCGTCGCCCCTCGCGGCGTAGAAGGTCGGCTGTTCGAGAAGCCGCACCTCGACGCTCCGCGCCTCCGCAACGAACGTGGGAAGCTCCGTCACGACGGCACCGGTCGCGGCAATCGCGGCGGTGAGACCCGTATTCGTCACGCGAATGAAGTCGCGCCGCACCTCGACGGCCCGCCAGAGCGCGAGCGCCTGGTGCTGAAGCGGCTCCGCGCTCGCGCCGTACCACGCGTCGTTCGTGAGGTTCACGAGGAGGTTGGCGCCGCGTCCCACCGCTTGCCGGGCGGGGTCTGGAATCACGTCCTCGTAGCAGATGAGGGGTCCGACCCGCACCTCACCCGTCGTAAGGATCGTCGAAGCGTCGCCGGAGGTGAAGTGACCGGTTGCGGGACTCATGCGCCGAAGCCAGGGGAAGCGCGACGCGAACGGCAGGTACTCACCGAAGGGTACGAGCACCCGCTTGTCGTAGCGTCCGATGATCGGACCCCCCGGCTCGGTCAGGAACGCGCTGTTGTAGAGGCGCCGCCCGCCGATTCCTTCGGCGATCGCCAGCCCGCCGAAGATCAACGGCCGTGGAGTATCCACGAATGGATGATCCTCCGGAGCCGGCAGGCGCTCGTCCACGCGGAGGGGACGTTGCGCCACCGTTTCCGGCCACACGAGGAGCGCCGCGTCGTCGGCAAGCTCCCATGACAAGCGCCGATACTCGTCGAGGTTCCGCCGAAAGTACGCCCGGTCCCCCTTGCGCTCGACGCCGATGTTTCCCTGAACGATGCCGACCCGAATCGCCGGGGCCGCCTCTCGCAACGCCTCGACGTGGTGTACGCGCGCGCCGCCCGCGAGCGCGAGCACCACGAGCGCCCCGAGGGCCGCCGCGAGTGGCGCGAACTCGCGAGCGCGAAGGAACCGGACCAGACCGGCGTTGCACCACACGATCACGAATCCGAGGACGTACGGACCCGCAACCTCGCCGCTCTGGAGCAGTGGCACCAGACGATACTGGGTGTGAGCGATACGCCAGGGAAACAGCGTCGGGAAAAGGAACTCGACGACGGAAAACGTGAGCGGTGCGGCGAGGCCGAGCGGGAGGGGACCGAGCCACGAGAGCAGCCCCATGAAGACGCCGACCTGCAAGCCCATCCACGCGACGGGCGGAACGAACAGCGCGAGCGCCGTGGGCAGCGCGAAACCCCCGAACACCTGGAAGGCGTGGATCAACCACACGAAGGCGCAGGCGATGCCGGCGGCTCCACCGAACCATCCGAGTCGAAAGGCGCGTCTTGCTGGCCCGGTCTCCGCGATCGCGATCCATGGAACCACCGCGACCCACGGGATCCACCACGCCCCGTAGTCGACGAAGCTCCAGCCGAGCGCGAGACCGCCGCCAAGCGCTCCGAGCCACTCCCACCCGCGTACCCCGCGGCCGGGACCGTTCATGGATCCTACGGCAGCGTCACGATCACGACGTCGTCCGGAAACGTCGTCAACGAGCCGCCCGATGCGCTGGTCGGCGGTGCCGTGCTCGTCGCCGGCTCGTCCGGGAGGCCTCCATCCGATCGGATCCGGAAGCCGTCGACGCGATCGAATCCTCCCTGGGCTACGTAGAGGATCGACCCGGTCGGATCGACCACCATGCCGACCGGCAGGGACTTCGGATCCTCCGCGGTCCGACTGAAGGTTTTGCTCGGCAGCAGGCCATGCTCCAGGAGGAACGCGTCGACTCGGCCCTCGTTGTAGACGCTCGAGTAGAGCACCTCCGCCGTCCCGTGCCGATGTCGGAGCATGCGCTGATAGACGCCCGCGCGCTTGGTGCTGCTGCTGTCGCTGTCGCTTATGACGCCGTCCGCGTTCACGGGGAACGTGAAGAGACGCTCGCTCACCTCTTCGGCCACGAACAGCTCGCCCAAGGGCGCGCTCACCGACGTATCGAAGAGCAACTGGGTGACGAGAGCGGCGCCGATGACGGAGATGGGCGTGCTCACGAGCCGTGCGTCGAGACACGTCGTCGTCTCGGGGGAGGGCACGGCCGGACCCGGCGTTTCGCCGGGGCCCGGCGTCGGCGAGACCGTCGGCGCGGGCGTGGGGGTTACGGTCGCCTGCGGATCAGGCTCGGGCAGGAACTGGCCCTGCACCCGGGGATGGATTTCGATCTCCACGGCTCCCGCAGCCGCGAAGAACCCGTCACCCAGAGGGGCGAGCGCCGCGAAATCCGAGTCGCCGCCTCCGACGATGCAGCTCGAAGGCAGCGGAGGAATCGTCCCGTCATCGGCGATCGGGTATGCGTCGATGCGATTTCCCCCGCGGCTCGCCACGTAGAGAATCCCATTGTCGATGCTCGGATCGATGACCATGTCGACCGGATCGCTCTCGTCGGCGTCGGACACGACCTCCTGATCGCTCTTGCCCTCCGCGATGCACGCGCTGCCGCCGCCGACGCGCAAACGCACGACCTGTACGCGGTCCTCCGTCGCGACGTAGAGAAGCGAAGGATCGGTCGGATGCACGACGACACGCCGGGGGTTGTCGTCGGTCGCGATGCGCTGCTCCGGCGTCGCGCCGCTCGGTGAGTTGCCGAGCAGGACGCCGCTCACACCGAGCCGATAGACGGCGAGGCCACGCGTATTGCCGTCCCCGAGGTGACACGGCCCGTTCGGCGCAGGAACGCAAAGCCCGTCGTGCTCGCATTCGTTTCGTGCCTCGACGACGACCAGAACCTTGTCGGAGCGAACGCCGTCAAGCTCCGCGCCGGCCGGCAACGTGAAATCGCGATCCTTGCCGCCGCCCGCGCACGCCGACACGAGGAGCATCGCCACCACCAGCGCGGCCGGCGCCACGCATCGGCCCAGCAGCATCGTCCCCAACGTCAACGTGCGCACCATGCAACCTCCCGTTTCCGTGCCGCGTGCGTGTACCGCATTCACCGATCGTCGTCCACAACGGCGCGGGGTTGGCAGCTCTTCGTCAATTGCGCTATTGCCGCGCTGGGGATGGAGTCGGTGGCGCGCGCGTGGGCCGTCATGCTGTGTCTCGCCATGGCGGGGTCCGCCGCCGCGGAGCCCGAGCCGACCGACATCGCGCGGCGCACCTTCGACGTCGACAAAGTCGTCGATAGTCGCGCCGAGATCACCATGGCGCTGCTGAGCCAGAGTGGCGCCCGACGAGAGCGGTCGACGATCACTCTCTCGAAGCTCCTGCCGAACGGGATCGACCGCCAACGCCTCATCCGCTTCACGGCACCCGCGGAGGTGAAGGGCACCGCCACCCTCCTGGTGGAGCACGCCGCCGGGGACGACGACATCTGGATCTACCTACCGGCGCTCCGCAAAGTGCGGCGGCTGGTCGCCAACAACAAGAAGGATAGCTTCGTCGGCACCGATTTTTCGTACGGCGACATCATCGGGCACCGAGTCGAGGGGTGGGCGTATCGGCTCGCGGGCCGCGAAAGCGTCGCTGGCGCCGAGACCTACGTCCTCGAGGCTACGCCGCGATCCGACGCCATCCGCGACACGAGCGGATACGCCAAGCGCAAGCTCTGGGTCCGCACCGACAACTACGTCACCGTCAAAGCCGCGTACTGGGACACTGCTGGCGCCCTATTGAAGGAGTTCGAGGCAAGCGACGTACGTGAGATCGATCCGAAAAATGCCAAATGGCAGGCGTTTCACCTGACGATGCACAATCGACAGACCGGACATCGCACGGATTTGGTCTTCACCAAGCTCGAGGTCGGCGTCGGATTACGGGACGAGGAGTTCAGCGAGCGCTACCTCGACAAGGAGCTCTGACGTCGAGACGACACCGCATCGGCGTCTCGTTGCTCGGCGCGTTGCTCGGGCTGTTCCGGGCGCCAACGACCACGCTCGCCGGTCCGACGTCGCTCGATGCCCTCGGCCTCTCGGGATCGGTCGGATTCGCCTACTACAGCTCCAACCACGGCATCGACGATCGTGAGAACTTCCCGGGACTGAACCTGACGGTAAAGCAGCGCGGCCGCGCCGATGGCGGCATTCGCTGGTTCGCCGAGTCCCGCATTCTCGCGCAGCAGGTCGGGCACGAGGACGAGGACGCCCCACATGGCTCCGCCCGTGACCTTCGCTACTCCGACGAGGTGACGTCCGAGCTCCGCGAAGCATACGTCGAGATCGAGCGCGGCGCCTGGGACGTCACGATCGGGAAGCAGATCATCGTCTGGGGACGGGCGGACGAGATCAACCCGACCGACGTCCTGTCCCCCAAGAACTATCTCCTGCTTCTTCCGGAGGGCATGAGCGCGTATCGGTTCGGGACGACCGCGCTCAAGATCGACTACTTCGCGGGGCGGGGCATCCGGCTGACGGGGGTGTGGCTGCCCCTCACGAGCACGAGCCTCGTCCCGCTCTCGGACCCGCCGCCGGGCGTACGCGTCGACACGACTCCCCCGGCGATCAGGCTCGAGAACGGCATCGCCGGCATGAAGATCGACCGCAGCGGCGCCGACGTCGACGCGTCCATCTCCTACGCCTACGGATACAACCTCCTGCCCGAAGTCCGCCTCGTCTCGCTGGAAGAGAACGCCGAGACCGATGTGGTCCACGCAAACGTGGACCTCCGGAATGCCCGTCAGCACATGATCGGTGCGGACGCCGCGACCGCCCGGGGCCGCTTCGGCTTCCGGGGCGAGGTGGCCTACTACCACACCGACAACCCCAACGGCCGACGCGTCGACGGCGTGACCCCCTCGCTCTTCTACGTGCTCGGCGTGGAGCACACGCTGCCGGGCGACGTCAGCGTCATCCTCCAGTACCTCGGTCGGTGGGTCATCGCGCGCGTCGATCCAGAACGCGCGCTCGACGATCCCGATCCGATCGAGGGGCGGGCCCGCTTTCTCACCGCACGCGAGACCTTCGTGATCAATCAGCAACTCGACACGGTCCAGAACGGCTGGTCGCTACGGCTGGGCAAGACGTTCTGGAACGACACCCTCAATTGCGAGCTGCTCGGCGTCCACTACTTCGAGCGCAACGACTTCTTCCTGCGGCCGCGCGTCGCCTACGATCTGACCGATGGCTGGCGGGTGACGGTGGGCGGTGAGGTGTTCGGAGGTCCGAGGGTCTCGTTCTTCGGCCGCATCAAGGACAACAGCGGGGCGTTCGTCGAACTGCTGTACAGCTTCTAGCAGGCTCCGACCGCTCGGCTGCGGTGTCGATTGTCAACTTTACAACGACTGCCGGCCTGGGTGCTTACCCGCTGAAACCGTCCAATCCTCGCAAGGGTGCACGATTCGAGATTTGACACGCCCGTCCTGCGATGGTTACCCCAGGCCTCTCGGCGGCTCGCCTTCCCCGATTCGAGCCCAAACTCGACCCAAAGGAGGAGACTCATGAACACCAGCACCATGAGGCTCGCCCTCTGTGCCGCAGCGCTCGTAATCGGAGCCGTCGGCCTCAACACCTCAGTTTTTCTTGTTTCCGGAGACGCGGAACATGCGGTCTCGGTGGCGGAAGCATCGATCCCGCCACAGGTGGGTTCAGCTCGATTCCCGCGACCCGGGACCCTCCGGATCGGACCGAGCGACCTCGTAGGGCGGCTCCATGGCTCCGGAGCGGTCTCGGCGCACGACGCCGTCCATGCGACAGCACACGTCATCCCCGCGGACCTTCCCGAGCCTCCTCTCGGGCGCTTCAAGCTGACGGCCTACTCGGGACCGCAGCTCGGGCAGGCGCTGCCCATCACGGCGACGGGGACCACGGCCCGCGCCGGCCGTACGGTCGCCGTGGATCCCGCGGTGATCCCCCTCGGCTCGCGCATCTACATCGAAGGGGTGGGCGAACGCGTGGCGGAAGACGTCGGGGGCGGCGTGAAAGGGAACCACATCGACGTCTATCTCGGGACCGTGCCGCAAGCCTTCGACTTCGGAGTACGTCGCGGCCGCGTGAGCCTCGTCGAGACGCCGAAGTCGCGACTCGCGCGACGCCTGTCCGCTGGACGGAGCTGAATCGCCCGCCGTCTAGGCGGTCGGCACGAAGTCGAGGAGCCGCCGGGGATCTTCGGGCTCTTCGTGCTCTCCGAGCGCCAACATCAGCTCAGTGTGCGTGAGCGTCCCCGAGCGCCACTCGCGTAGCGTGCGCCACGACCCATCTTCAGCGCGCTCGAAGAGATCCACTCGACGATCCTCCGTCAGGCCAATCGCCGCTCGTCCGCTCGGCGTCATACAGAACAACACGTATCCCGCGCGCTTGCTCGTGACGAAATGCATAGAAGGCGTCCCGTTCCTCGTCATTGTTGAGGGCATACACCGAGGGTCCCGAAACGAACCGCCCGCGAATACCCCACCATCCTGAGACCGTCATCTCCGAACTCGCCGACGGTGGCGAAGCCGCCGTCCTGGGTGGGTGTTCGCGACCAATCCCAGGCACGCTCCAGGAGCCGCGTACCGTGCGCGCGCCGCAGCAAGATCGTGTCGTACACGATCTCGGTGGCGCTCCGCCGCGTGAGACGACCCGCGAGCCCGAGCGCCGCGGCATGACGCTCGAGCGCAGCTTCCTGCTGATCGTAGTTGCAATTGTACGTCGAAGGGAGCGGCGCGCCGCGCACCATGTGCCAGCCCGAGCGGCACGTCTCCGCCCCAGCGAACGGCTCGCCTGACACCGTCCACTCGTCCTTCAACTGGTATCCGACGCCCTTCAGCAGCTGCGGGTGCACCGTCTCCGGGAAGCGCTCGAGCAGGCGCACGACCGTGAGCGGATGCGTCCCGTCCGTATCCATCCGGTATACCAGGATGTCACCGCGCGCCCGCGCGGCCTCCAGGCTCGCGCGATCGTACGGTACGGCGGTGGCATCAGCTGCGGTCGAAGCTGGGGCCGAAAGCACTCGCGCAACGTCCTCGGGGCTCAAGAGAAACGGGCCGAAGATGGATCGAGCATCGGCAATGGTGGTGGCGGAAGTCCTCATGCTCCTCTCGTTCAGCCGCCGAGCTGGAACATCTCGCGGCGCGCAACGGTTTCGTTCTCATGCAGTCGGTGTCCCGTTGGCTTCGCGCCGACGGCTCGCAGCAGCACGTCCGCCACCGCGGACACGCCGCCCTGCGCGAGCGCACGTCGCACGTCGAGCTCGTCGTCGTTCAACAGGCAGAGGTGGAACTTGCCCTCCGCCGTCAAGCGCATGCGATTGCAGGTCCCGCAGTACGGTCGACTGACGGGACTGATGAATCCGATCGTGCCGAGCGCGCCCGCGAGCCGCGTGTTGCGCGATTCGTCGGAGGGATCCTCAGATTCGAGCGCGATCAACGGACCGAGCTCCGCTACGATCCTCGCCTCCGTCTCGGCGCTCGGCACGAAGCCCGATCGTGACACCTCCGCGGGCTCACCGCCCCCGAGCGGCATCAACTCGATGAATCGCACGTGCCACGCCCGGTCCCGCGTCAAGGCTGCGAGGCTCACGACGTCCTCGTCGTTGAACCCCCGCGTCACGACGGCGTTCAACTTGATTGGCAGGAGTCCCGCGCGCTCTGCCGCCTCGATTCCTGCCCAGATCTCCTCGAGCGTACCGAGACGCATGATCTTGGCGAGACGCTCCCGGTCGAGGGTATCGAGATGCACATTGACGCGGCGCAAGCCCGCCCGTGCGAGCGCCGGCGCCACCCGCGGCAAGAGGACGCCGTTGGTCGTGAGCGCGAGATCCCGGACTCCGTCGATGCGCGCGATGCGCTCCACGATCTCCACGAGATCCGCGCGCAACGTCGGCTCGCCCCCCGTGAGACGGAACTTGCGGAACCCGACTCCGACGGCGGCCCGTGCGACGGTCTCGATCTCGCTCGCGGTCAACCACGGGGAGCCGGAGGCCGATCGCCGCGCGTCCATGGGCATGCAATACACGCAGCGGAGATTGCAGTGATCGACCAGAGAAATACGTAGGTAGTCGATCTGGCGATGGAATCGATCACGTGGCAACGTCGCGGATTGTTTCGTCGGCGCTTCGATCTGTCAAGGTTGTGACGCTCGCCGGAGGGAGATCGATCGCGTCAGAGCCTGCGCTCTTCGACCTCGGTGATGATGTCCGCGAGCGCTTGTCGATAGGACGAATAGGGCAGCTCTTCGAGCAGGGCACGCGCCCGGACCGTATAGTCCTCCGCGAGTCGGCGGACCTCGATCAGGACTCCGAGATCGCGCACGCGCTTGAGGGCCGCGTCGACGTCCGTGTCGGAGCACTCGGGGGTCGTGAATACTCGTCGGACCTCCGCGTCCCGTGCGGCAGCCAGCACGAGCGGCAACGACGGATTGCCGTCACGCAGGTCGATCCCCACCGGCTTCCCCGTCCGCGCATCGCCTTCGACGTCGAGGAGATCGTCGATGATCTGGAATGCCATTCCGATGTTGAAGCCGCACAGACCCATCGCGTCCGCGCCGCGCTCGTCGACGCGCGCGAGATGCGCAGCCACGCGCGCACCCTGCGAGAAGAGAGACGCGGTCTTGCGGGCAATGATCTCGAGATAGTCGTCCATCGTGGTCGACGGATTGCGTCGGAAGCGACCCTGCATCACCTCACCCTCGGTGAGACTGATACAGGCATCGGCCGCCCAACGTACGATGCGCTCCTCGAAACGACCGCAGAGCTCGAAGGCCTTGCTGAAGAGAAAATCGCCCGTCACGAGGGTGTTGGCGAGACCGTATCGGAGGAAGGCGGAGGGGCGGCCGCGGCGCGTCTCGCCACCGTCGATGATGTCGTCGTGCAACAGTGTCGCCGAATGGATGAGTTCGAGGGCGATCGCCACGTCGATCATGTCGGTAACGTCGCGTCCGCCGCACGCCTTGAAGACGAGCAGGGCGACTGCAGGCCGCACCCGCTTTCCGCCCCCCTGGATCAAGTGCAGGGCGACTTCCGAGAGCAGCGGCTCGCGCGAAGCCATGAGCTGCTCCATCTTCTGTTCGACGCGCGCGAGGTCTTCGGCGATCAAGCCCAGATCAACGGACCCACGCGACCCGTGGACGCGCCGCCCGGGAGCATCGTTTGACGGATTCACTCGCGCTTCCTTCCTGACCGCGGCGCCAGCGCCGAGCGGCGGTCAGCTAACGGCAAAGCTCCCGTCTTGTCAAGGCGATGTCGAGCGTCCCCGAGGCGATGGGTCGTCGTGGCGCGTACGTTGCAATGAGGCGGAACCGCCAGTACGCTCCGATGCTTCGCTCGTGGCCTCGCTCGACGACGTACGCACGGCATTGAGCCGCGTGATCCACCCCGGCTTCTCGCACGACATCGTATCGCTGGGAGTCGTGCGCGACGTCTCGCTCCGCGACGGCCACGTGACCGTGACGCTCGATGCTCCCTCGCGAAAGCGCGCGGTCGTGGAAGCGCTCCACGACGCGATCGCGACCGAGCTGCGCCGGATCGTCGGAGTCGCGGAAGTCACGATCATACCCGCGACATCCGCCGAGGCGATCCGCGAACAGCCCCAAGGCCCGCGAGCGCTCGAGCCCCTCCCGGGCGTCGCGCACATCGTGGCCGTCGCAAGCGGCAAGGGCGGGGTCGGAAAGTCGACGGTGGCGGTGAACCTTGCGCTCGCGCTGTCGGGACGCGGGCTGCGCGTCGGGCTACTCGACGCGGACGTCCACGGGCCGAGTGCGCCCCTCATGACCGGAACGACCGACGCGCGACCGCAGATGGTCGAGGGCAAGAAGATCGTTCCCATCCGACGCAACGGCATCGCGATCGTGTCGATGGGATTCTTCGTCGACGATCGCTCGCCCGTCATCTGGCGCGGGCCGATGGTCATGAGCATCGTCCGGCAGTTCTTGAAGGATGTCCTGTGGGGCGATCTCGACGTGCTGGTCGTCGACCTGCCGCCCGGCACCGGCGACGCGCAGCTCACCCTCCTGCAGGAAGTGCCGATCGCAGGCGGCGTCATCGTGACAACGCCCCAGGACGTCGCGCTGCAGGACGTCCGGCGTGGCATCAGCATGTTCGCGACGGTCCAGACTCCGGTCCTGGGGATCGTCGAGAACATGAGCGGATACGTCTGCCCGCACTGCAACGAGCACGATCCAATTTTTGCGACGGAGGGCGGAGTGCGAGAGGCCGAATCTCTCGGAGTGCCATTGCTCGGTCGTCTTGCGTTGGTCACCGAGTTGCGGGCCGCCATGGATCGCGGCACACCCCTCGTCGTCGCGCAGCCGGACCATCCGGTCGCGATGACTTTTCGCGAGCTCGCCGGACGCATCGCGACGGCGCTCCGACTAGTTCACGACGAACCGCTCTGAGTTCACGACTTTACGCTTCCCTGCCGACGTGTTACCGGTAGCGGCTGCGTTCAGTCGTCCCTTGGAGGTTATCTCGATGTCCACGAAGATCACGGAAGAATGCATCAACTGCGGCGCTTGCGAGCCCGAGTGCCCCAATACGGCGATCTACGAAGGCGGCGCCCCGTGGGAAAACAACGGCGAAAAACATCCCGCGATCGCAGCCGACATTTACTACATCGTTCCCGAGAAGTGCACCGAGTGCGTGGGCTTCTTCGATCAGGAGCAATGCGCCGCGGTGTGCCCCGTTGATTGCTGCGTTCCGAATCCCGACGATCCCGAAACCGAGGAGCAGCTCATCGTGAAGGCGCGCGTGATCCATCCCGATCAGACCTTCGACGTGGGATGCCCGTCACGTTTTCGTAAGAAGTAGGCGCATGCGGGTGCCGGTGCGTCGCGGCCGGTCGAAAGCGCTCCCGGATCCCTTTACAAGCCATACCCCCTTCGTTATACCAGCCGCGATTTTCTCGCTTTTTCGTCATGTTGCGCCATTCGAGCGAGGAACAGGGGACTGCGGCTATGACTAAGATTCGAGTAGGTATCGTCGGTGTTGGCAACTGCGCGAGCAGTCTCGTGCAAGGCGTGGAGTACTACCGCCGCGCCGCCGCCGATCCGGGCGCCGAACACCCGGGTCTGATGCACTACGACCTCGGCGGGTATCTGCCGCACGATCTCGAAATCTCGTGTGCCTTCGACATCGATCGCCGCAAGGTCGGGCAGCCCCTGCACCATGCGATCTTCGCGAAGCCGAACAAGGCGGTCGACATCTGGCGGGATCTCCCCGATTCCGGCGTCACGGTCGGCATGGGGCCGATACTCGACGGGGTCTCGGAGCACATGGCCGATTATCCCGACGATGAGACGTTTCTGCCGTCGGACGCCTCGGTCGTCGACGTCGCCAAGGTCCTGAAAGCGACCGGCACCGAAGTCCTGATCAGCTATCTTCCGGTCGGCAGCCAGCAGGCCGCCGAGCACTACGCCAACGCATGCCTCGAAACCGGCACCAGCCTGATCAACTGCATGCCGGTCTTTCTCGTATCGGATCCGACCTGGGGCGAGCGCTTCACGGCCCGAGGCATTCCGGCCGTCGGCGACGACATCAAGTCGCAGGTCGGCGCGACCATCGTCCATCGGACGCTCGCGAAGCTCTTCGCGGACCGCGGCATCAAGCTCGACCGCACCTACCAACTCAACACCGGCGGCAACACCGACTTCCTGAACATGCTGAACCGTACTCGCTTGGGATCGAAGAAGGTTTCCAAGACGGAGGCGGTCCAGGCGGTGATGCCGCAGCGCTTGCCCGCCAAGGACGTCCACATCGGCCCCAGCGACTACGTACCGTGGCAGGGAGACAACAAGGTCTGCTTCCTCCGCATGGAGGGCCGTGCGTTCGGCAACATCCCCATGGAATTGGAGTTGCGCCTCTCCGTGCAGGACAGCCCGAACTCGGCCGGCGTGGCGATCGACGCCATTCGCTGCTGCCGCCTCGCCCGAGACCGCAAGGTGGGCGGTCCTTTGCGCAGTGTTTCCGCGTACCTGATGAAGCACCCCCCGACCCAGATCACCGACGATCTCGCGCGCGATCTGGTCGAGAAGTTCATCAGCGGAGACATCGAGCACTGAGAGGTTCTCGCCGCGGTCATGTGCCATCCCTGGCTCGCCGCGGGCGTCTCCGGATTCCTGGCGATCGTCATCGTTCGGGAGGTCGTGCCGGTTCTCCGTGCGTCGGCGACGAGCGACGCCTGGCCGCAATCGGGGCTTCTCGGCATTGAGCTTCGGCGTTGGTTCCGGAATCGCACCAGGCCACTCGCCGATGTCGCGCTGGCCGGAGGACTGACCGCGAACGGGGTGACCCTCCTTCAACTCGTACCGAGCCTGGGATGCGCCCTGGCCTACGCTCGAGGTTGGCTGTTCACGGCCGGCTGGCTGCTGATCGCATCGGGCACACTCGACGTTCTCGACGGAGAGATGGCGCGGCGCGACGGGCGCAACGGATCGCACGGGGCATTCATCGACTCGATGGTGGACCGTTACGGCGAGGCGATCGTCTTCGCGGGCCTCGTGGCGCTCTACCGGAAGGAATGGATGTTGTGGCTGGTACTGTCGGCGTGGGTTGGAGGATTTCTCGTGAGCTACGTACGGGCCCGCGCTGAGAGCCTCGGGGTGGAATGCCGCGAGGGACTGCTGCAACGTCCGGAGCGATACGTCATTTTGGGAGGAGCCTCGATGGTCGACTCGCTCGTGCGGCACTTCACTTGCGATCCGGCGGGAGGTCACAGTCTCCTGACAGCCGGTATCGGTCTCCTCGCGGTACTCGCCAACGTCACGGCGGCGCAGCGCATCCACGGGACGTGGCAGCGGCTCGCATGACGGAATCCGACGTGTCCTGGATCGCGCCCGCGAGCGGCATCCTCGGCGTATTTCTCACCGTGCTGGGCGCGGGCCTCGTCCTCGACGCGGATTGGTGGTGGCGCGGCGGCACATTCATAGGTGTCGGCGCACTGATGCTCGTGGGCCCCCGACGGTCCGGAGAGCCGTCGTGAACCGCACCACGCGCACGCTCCTCGGGATCGCCATCTCCATCGTCGCCCTGTATCTCGCGATGCCACCGCGCGACGAATGGGGCAACGTCGTCGCGGCGTTCGCGCGAGTCCAGTACGCGTACGTGGTCCCCATCGCCCTGATCAGCGCCTACAGCATCGTCGTGCGCTGTCAGCGTTGGCGCTTGTTGCTGCGCCCCGTCGGCACGATCCCGTTTCTGCCACTTTTCTCGGCCACATCGGTCGGCTTCCTCTGCAACATGGTGCTGCCGCTCCGTGTAGGTGAGGTCATTCGCCCGGTTCTGCTCGCCAACCGGATGAACGTTCCGGTGAGCAGCGTCCTCGCCTCGGTGCTGCTCGAGCGCTTGCTCGACATGCTGACGATTCTCGTTTTTCTCGGCCTCGTGATGTGGCTGATGCCCGTTTCGGACACGATCCGCCAGAGCGGCATCGTCTTCCTCCTGTTCGCGCTCTTCGCGATCGCCATGGTCGCTTCTCTCCAACGGCGGCACCCGCTCGCCCTCGCGTTCTTACGATGCATCCTCGCTCGCATGCCGCCGGGCATCCGCGAGCGCGCCGAGGCCGCCCTGCAAAGCTTCATCGGCGGCTTGCAGGGAATCGGCACGGGAGCCGCGCTCCTCTGGATCCTCGGCTATTCCGTGTTCCTCTGGATCGTCATCGCCTCCGTGTTCGGAATCGGGTTTCTCGCCTGCGGCCTCGAGGTACCGCTCGTCAGCGGCGCGCTCGCTCTGGTGACTGTCGTGGCGGGTGCCGTATCCGCGCCGTCGGCTCCGGGCTTCATCGGCACGTTTCAAGCCGGGTGCATCGTCGCGCTCGGCCTGTTCGGCATCAGCCGGGCGGATGCCATCCCCTACGCGTTCGTCGTATGGGCCGCGCAGTGGCTCACGCAGGTGATCTTGGGGGTTGTCTTTCTCTTGCGTGAGAACATAAGGTTCGGCGATGTGCGGGCCGCTGAAGAGCCCCCACCCTGACTGGTGAGCCTCACGAACAAAACGATCGTGCTCGGCGTGACGGGCGGCATCGCGGCCTACAAGACGCCCGACGTAGTGCGCGCACTCGTCACCGCCGGCGCGCGCGTTCGCGTGATCCTCACGCAGTCCGCGGAGCACTTCGTGACTGCGCTCGCGCTTCAGACGGTCTCGGGTCAACCCGTGGCGCGGGGGCTTTTCGATCTGACGGAAGAGTCCGAGATCGGACACATCCGCCTCGCCGATGAGGCCGACGCGCTCGTGATCACGCCGGCGACGGCGAACGTAATCGCCAAGCTCGCACACGGGCTCGCCGACGACCTCCTCAGCACCGTCGCTCTCGCCACGCGCGCTCCGCTGCTCGTTTGTCCCTCGATGAACGTGCACATGTACGAACATCCGACCGTGCGTGCCAACCTCGCTCACCTCCGCGCGGCGGGGCACGCGATTCTGGAGCCCGATGCCGGCTTCCTCGCGTGCGGCTACAGTGGTGCGGGCCGCCTCCCCGACGCCGCCGCCATCGTCGAGGAAGTGCGGGCCATCGTCGGCCCGAAAGATCTCGCGAGCCTACGGGTCGTCGTGTCGGCGGGTCCCACCTGGGAGGCCCTCGATCCCGTTCGACACATCGCGAATCGCTCCTCGGGAAAGATGGGCTACGCCCTCGCGCGTCTGGCTCGTCGTCGGGGTGCGGACGTGACGCTGATCAGCGGCCCGACGTCGCTGGAGCCGCTCCGCGGGGTTCGCACCGTTCCTGTCGTGAGCGCACGCGAGATGGAGCAGGCCGTCCTGAGCGAAGCCGCGACAGCCGACGTCGTGATCATGGCGGCGGCGGTCGGCGATTTCCGACCGGCCGATTCCTCGCGTCACAAGATCAAGCGCGGCCGCGCGGATCTCGAGCTCCGGCTGGTCCCGAATCCCGACATTCTCGCAAGGCTCGGAGCGCTCACGGGTCCCCGCTTGCTGGTCGGGTTCGCCGCCGAGACACGCGACCTCGTCGCCAATGCCCGCCGGAAGCTGCAGGCGAAAGGTGTCCATCTGATGATCGCCAACGACGTGACCGCTGAGGGCGCGGGCTTCGATGTCGACACGAACATCGTCACCATCCTGGACCGCGGTGGTCGCGTTGAGCGCCTGACGAAGATGAGCAAGGAGGACGTCGCCGCGGCGATTCTGGACCGCGTCGTCGATCTTCACCGAGTTCGGGAAAGCTCGGGAGCCAAGCGGCACGAGCCCCGACGCCGCTGACGCGACCCCGGACCTAACACATCCCGCAGACGTGCGCCTTCAACTCCGGCACCACCTTCGCCGTAATGGAATCCTGCAAGGACGGCGTCAGCTGGCGCTTCTTTCGCAACAACCGCAGCCGCTTGCGGATCTGTTCGGCGCGCTCCAGGTGCTCGCGTCCGGTCGGATCGAGCCGGACGCACGCGGCCTTCCGGCCATTGGTCAGCATGTCGAGCGCGGCGTGGGAGCAGAGATCGCCGTAGCGGACGACATCGCCCGGCGGGAGCGGATAGCGTGACCGGGCCCCCAATCGATGCATCATCTTGCGCCACTGCTCCACGCGGTGAAGTGCCATGACGGAGTTGAAGATGCGCTTGTTCGTCCGAAACGAGAACAAGGTGCGCTCCACGACGCGCTCCATCAGGTCGTCGCAATCCGGA
This sequence comes from Deltaproteobacteria bacterium, assembly GCA_020848745.1. Taxonomy (NCBI): domain Bacteria; kingdom Pseudomonadati; phylum Myxococcota; class Myxococcia; species Deltaproteobacteria bacterium. Next base: position 51,486 of record JADLHM010000046.1, read on the forward strand.
TAGAACCGGCTGACGACGTCGCGGAGGCGCTTCCAATCGTCCTCCCGCTGCAAAGCGTCGAATCGCGCTTCCCAATAAACGTGTTTCAAAGCCCGAGCTCGGAAGCTCGCGATGAGCTGGAGAGGGACGTAGTAGTTGTGCGAGTAGGTATCCGCGGCGAGATGAGTCAGGTAGCCGTATGCGAACGCACGCTCCGAACCCGTCGCCGCGCTCTCCAGTACCTGCCATCCCACGTTCCACGAATGGCAGTGGTAGCGGAGATCGCGCGCGAACTTCTTCGCCTGGACGATGTCCGCCCCGACGCAGCCGTACAGATATGCGTCGGGAAAGGCGCGCAGGATTTCTTGAAGGGCGGAGGGCAGGGTGTTAATCCCCGCCAGCATGGTCGCGCCGTGCACCAGGTGGGTGACCGGCCCCCAAGCCTGCGCCTCCTGCGGGACGAGCAGGACCATCACAGCAGCGACGAACGACATCGGTCCCATCACGATGATAAGCGTACTCCCCGCGCCAGGCGCCCACAACCGTCAACCTTGAGGACTCGTTGGACGAGCGATCTGAGCTCCTCGAGCTGATACGGAGCGCGCGGGCGCACGTCGACTGGCTGCGCGAGACCGCCGTCGAAGCGGTCTCGTCCGAGCGTCCGGCGACACCGCCACGGGAGGGGGGCATACGAGAAACCCCACCGTCGGGAGTATCCGAGGACACCGCGCCGCCCGTGCCGAGCCTCACGTCGCCCATCGGGGCGGTGCCGGCCCCAGCGGTCGCGGAGGATACGGTCGATTTCCTGACGCATCCGGGCGTCAGGGAGAGTCGAACGCTTGCCGCGCTCCGCACGGTCATCGGGGATTGCCAGCGCTGCAAGCTCGCGAGCACCCGCACGCAAGTCGTTTACGGCGTGGGCAATCCCGACGCCGATCTGGTGTTCGTCGGCGAAGCGCCGGGGCACGACGAAGACATGAGCGGCGAGCCCTTCGTCGGCCCCGCGGGACAGCTTCTCACGGAGATCATCGTGAAGGGCATGAAGATCCGGCGCCAAGACGTCTACATTGCGAACATCATCAAGTGCCGGCCAGCCAAGAATCGCAATCCCGAGCCAGACGAGATCGCCGCGTGCGAGCCGTTCCTGAAACACCAGTTGCACCTGATCCGGCCGAAGGCGATCGTGGCGCTCGGTAGCTTCGCGGCACAATGCCTCCTCAAGACGCGAACGCCAATCTCGCGACTGCGCGGCGTGTGGGCGAGCTATCAGGGCATCCCGCTGATGCCGACATTCCACCCCGCGTACCTGCTCCGGAATCCCTCCGACAAGCGCCTGGTCTGGCGTGACATCCAGCAAGTGATGGCGCTCCTCGGGCTGCGGTAGCCTCTGGGCTCGAGCCGAATCCCGTGCAGTCCCGGTGAGTTGACTGCCTCTGCGGTTCCGAGTTACACCGCCCGTTCGCCCATGGATCTCGGCGTCCTCGACTATGCGCTCGATCCGGCGCTGATCGCCCAACAACCTTTGCCTACCCGCGATGCGAGCCGGATGCTGGTCGTCGAGCGCTCCTCCGGCACGCGCACCGACACGCACGTGCAGCGGCTCGAGGAGTGGCTGCACCCCGGCGATCTTCTGGTCATCAATGACGCCGAGGTGATGGCGGCCCGACTCCACGGCACGCGGCCGACCGGAGGCGCCATCGAGGTGCTCCTCGTCGAGCGCGTCGAAGGCACCACCTGGAAGTGCATGGCGCGCGGCGCCGGCCGAATCTCTGCCGGTGAATCGATCCGCTTCGGCGACCAACTGAGCGGCACGTGGGGTGAGCGGTTGGACGACACGTACCGCACGCTTCGCTTGCGCTGCGAGGGCAACGTCGACGCCACCCTGCGCCGTGTGGGCGAGCTGCCGCTGCCCCCGTACATCCGCCGACCGGAGGGCCCGTCGTCCCTCGACCGCGAACGCTACCAGACCATGTTCGCTCGCAGCCCCGGCGCGATCGCCGCTCCCACTGCGGGCTTGCATTTCACGCCGCGCCTCGTGGCCAATCTCGCCCGGCACGGCGTCGGATGCACTCCCCTCACGCTCGTCGTCGGTCCCGCGACGTTCCTTCCCATCCGTACGGCATCCCTGGCGGAGCACAACGTTCCGTCGGAACGTTTCGTCATCCCGGAAGAAACCGCCTCCGCCATCACCGAGGCCCGCGCCAGAGGCGGCCGTATCGTCGCCGTCGGAACGACCTCGGTGCGTGCCCTGGAGACCGCCGCGGACGACGAGGGCGTCGTGCAGCCGGGAAGCGGGCGGACGAAGCTCCTCGTCGGCCCCGGATTCCGCTTCCGGGCCGTCGATGCCCTGTTCACCAACTTCCACTTGCCGCGTTCGAGCCTCCTTGCGCTCGTCGCGGCCTTTGCCGGCGTCGAGACCACGCTGGCCGCGTATCGGGCGGCCACCGCGGCCGGCTATCGCTTCTACAGCTACGGCGACGCCATGTTGATCGTGTGACCATCTTCCGCTTGCTTCACGAGGACGCGACGAGTCGCGCTCGCCGTGGCCGCCTCACGCTCGCCCACGGCGTCGTCGAGACACCCGCGTTCATGCCGGTGGCGACCCACGGGAGCGTCAAAGGGCTCACCCCACTGCAGATCCGCGAGACCGGGGCGGAGATGATTCTCTCGAATGCGTACCATCTCTGGCTACGACCAGGATGCGACGTCATCGAGACCGCGGGCGGACTGCACCGCTTCTGCGGCTGGAGCGGCCCCATCCTCACGGACAGCGGCGGCTATCAGATCTTCTCGCTGGCGTCCCTGGCACGCGTCAGCGACGACGGGGTGACCTTCCGATCGCACATCGACGGGAGCACGCACGCGCTCACGGTCGAGGAAGTCGTGCGCGCCCAGGAGCGTCTCGGCAGTGACGTGGCGATGATCCTCGACGAATGCCCGCCGGGCGACGCCGACCGGGGCACTGTGGCGGCGGCGACGGAGCGCACCGCGCGCTGGGCCGAGCGTGCCGCGGCCGCGCGTTCACGTGCCGACCAGGCCGTATTCGGCATCGTGCAGGGCGGTACGCACCTCGACCTCCGGCAGCAGAGCGCCCGGGCGGTGATCCGGCTCGGATTCGACGGATATGCCCTCGGTGGCCTCTCGGTCGGCGAACCGCGACCCGATACGTGGCGCATCGCCGCTGCGACGACGCCGCACCTACCCGCCGATCAACCGCGCTACTTCATGGGCGCCGGAACGCCGACCGATCTCGTACGGCTCGTGGCCGCCGGGGTGGACCTCTTCGATTGCGTGCTGCCGACACGCCTGGCGCGAAACGGCACACTCTTTACGAGCGCTGGCCCGGTGGTGATCCGCCATGCCCGTTACGCCGCCGACCCCCGTCCCGTCGACGAGGCGTGCACCTGCTATTCGTGCCGGCATTTCGGTCGAGCGTACCTGCGCCACCTCCTGATGGCACGCGAACCGCTCGCCGTAACGCTCAACACGCTGCACAACGTCACGTACTATCAACGATTGATGCTACGGATGCGAGAAGCCATCGCCACCGACACATTCGGAGCATTCGCCGCGTCGCGCGAATGGACGCCATCGGCGGCGACAGAGGAGGGTACATGGACGGCTTAGCCTGGGCTCAGGGTGCGGGAGGACCGGCGGCGGGTCCGAGTACGCTCGTCAATCTACTTCCGATCGCGCTCATGTTCGTGATCCTGTACTTCCTCATGATCCGGCCCCAGCAGAAGCGGGCCAAAGAGCACGAAACGATGGTGCAGAATCTGAAGCGAGGAGACGACGTGGTCACGAGCGGCGGTATCCACGGCCGCATTCAGGCGATCGCCGACAAGATCCTCACCGTAGAGGTCGCCCCGAACGTGCGCATCCGCCTGGATCGCGATCAGGTGGCGACAGTGCTGCGCGGCGCTCGCACTGAAGAGAAAGACAAGGAGAAAGCATGAAGCTCGGATATCGTGTCGCCTTGGTGGCCGTCCTGCTGTTGGTGAGCGGCGTCTACCTCCTCCCCGTGCTCACCACCGTGCCGGCATGGTGGCCGTCCGTGCTCCCCCGCGAAGCCCTGCGCCTCGGTCTCGATTTACAGGGCGGGATCCATCTGATCCTCCAGGTCGAGGGTGACAAGGCCGTCGAAACGGCTCTCAACGGGACGATGGAGGACCTCAAGCGTGAGCTCACGGAGGCGCAGGTCGCGACGAGCAAGCTCGAGCGGGCGGGCAAGCGGATCCACCTCCAGCTCCGCGACGCGAGCAAGAGCTCGGCGCTCTCCGACCTCTTGAAGAACCAGTTTCCCATCCTCGTGGCTGCCGCCGATCCGACCGCCCAGCCGGGAGACACGGTCCTCGGCTTCGACGACCGCGAAGAGCGCCGCATCCGCGAGTTCGCCGTAGACCAGTCCATCGAGACGATCCGCAATCGCATCGATCAGTTCGGCGTACGCGAGCCGGTCATTCAACGCAGCGGTACGGATGGGATCCTGGTGCAGCTCCCCGGTATCCAGGACCCGCAACGTGCCAAGGATCTGATCGGCAAGACCGCCGTGCTGGAATTCAAGCTGGTCGCGGGCAGTGCCGATCCGGCCAAACCCTCGAGCGGCACCGAAGTTCTTCCCGGCGAAGAACGTGACCCCGTGACCGGCCAGATGAACAGCAAAGTCACGTACACCCTCGAACGCAAGACTCTGATGACCGGCGAAGTCATCGCCGACGCGCGCGTGCGACCTTCAACCCAGATGGAAGGCCCGTACGTGGAGCTCGTGCTCAACAGCCGTGGAGCGAAGCTCTTCGAGGAGATCACGGCGTCGAGCGTGAACCGACAGCTCGCGATCGTGTTGGACGGAAAGGTGAAGTCGGCTCCGGTGATCCGCGAACGTATCGGTGGGGGGCGAGCTTCCATCACCGGCAACTTCGATCTCCGCGAGGCACGCGATCTTGCGATCGTACTTCGCGCGGGGGCGCTCCCCGCACCCGTCACCCTCGCCGAGGAGCGCACGGTAGGCCCGACGCTCGGACGCGACTCGATTCAGCAGGGAATGATCTCGTTCGCAGTCGGTGGCGCGCTCGTGATCATCTTCATGCTGGTCTATTACAAGGGCGCCGGGATCCTCGCCGACCTCGCGCTGCTCCTGAACGTGGTATTCATCCTCGCGGCGCTCGCGGCCCTCGAAGCGACCGTGACCCTGCCGGGAATCGCCGGCCTCGTCTTGACGCTCGGCATGGCCGTCGATGCGAACGTGTTGATCAACGAACGCATCCGCGAGGAGCTCCGCCTCGGAAAGACCGTTCGGGCAGCGATCGAGGCCGGCTACGAGCGGGCACTTCCCGCAATTCTCGACTCGAACATCACGACGTTCCTGTCGGGTCTCATCCTCTTCCAGTTCGGCTCGGGACCCGTCAAAGGCTTCGCGGTGACGCTCTGCATCGGCCTCGTCACCTCCGTTTTCACGGCGGTCGTCTGCACCCGAATCGTCTACGATTTCATGTTGAGCCGCCGCCGCATGCAGACGATCAGCATCTGACGCAACGAAACCCATCAACTTGATATGATTGAGCTTTTCGAGATCTCCGCACGGTGGCGGGAGGGCCGTTCGGCTTGACCTCTTTTTTCGGCCCGTGGTATGCCACGACCATTCATCCGACTGGAGCGCACGTACTCGATGCTCGACCGGGACGACATCTACCTGAACAGCAAAGAGGTAGCGCAGATACTCGACGTCAGCCCCGACACGGTCAACGAGTTCGCCCGCAAGCATCTCCTGCCGGCATTCAAACAAGGGCGACAATGGCGCTTCCGAAAGCGTGACATCGCGTCGTTCAAACGGCAGCTACGGGGCACCACCGCAGCTTAGCGTCGCGGGCTTTCAACCTCGGTTTGCCGTCGAGTCTTGAGTTCGCAAGGGGGGCGCATGGCGGGTCAGCGCAACGGGGCGGAGCGTAGGTCGTCGTCGGACCCACAGCGAAGCAAGATCTACGCGGAATTCTCCCACCTCTATGATCTGATCTTTCAACGGATTTTCTTTCCTCGCATCGCAAGCGTCATCAAGTCTCTCCACATCGAGCCCGGCGCTCGCGTGCTCGAAGTGGGGGTGGGGACCGGACTCTCTCTTAGCGCCTATCCCTCCCACTGTGACGTGGTCGGCATCGATCTCTCGCAGGAGATGTTGGATCAAGCAGAAGAAAAGGTCCGCGAGCGTGGCTGGAACCACATCAGCCTCCGCCAGATGGACGCACTCGATCTGAGCTTCCCCGACGACAGCTTCGACTACATCATGGCGTTCCACGTCGTGAGCGTCGTTCCCGACGCGACCAAGCTCCTCGACGAAGCGCGTCGCGTGTTGCGTCCGAACGGGACGTTGGTGATCATCAACCATTTCCGCAGCGAACGGCCCATCATCGGGTCGTTGGTGGAAATGGCCGACCCCGTCACACGCAAACTCGGCTGGCGGACGACCCTCCGACTGGTCGACATGTTCAACGGCGCCCCCGTGGCCATCGAGCGACAATTCAAGACTTCGCCACGCTCTCTTTTCACCGTCGTAATCGCGCGAAACCAGAAGGAGATGCGCGCGACCGGTTGAATCATCCGGAGCGCGTCGACTGTGGATAACCTGTGGGTTACGGATCGGATGATTAATCGCGCACTTGCCGACTGCAGCCCGCATGCTGATCGCAAGATCCGATGATCAGCACCCAAATCTTCCATAAACCATTGGATCTACAATCAAAAATCCATGATTCTTCACGATCGATCATTTGCCGTGATCCAATCTGACGCACTCGAGGAGAGGTCGTCGGGATGACCCACTCGACAGTGTGGATAACTTCCCGACCGACGACGGCGTGGCAAAGAATGCCCCCGCCCAGAATCGAACTGGGACTTAGGGTTCCGGAGACCCTCGTGATGTCCTTTTCACTACGGGGGCAGAGGGTCCGCTGGGTACCACGGGCCCCACGGGGGGTCAACGAAGTGGTCAGCCCAGGCCTGCTCCTTCGATGAGCGATTCGGTGACGTAGTACAACAGCACGCCGACGAACACCATCACGGCCACCCGGCTGTCCTCGCTCCGGTTCACCTCAGGGATCAGGTCGGAGGCGGCCACGTAGATCGTCACCCCCGCGGAGATCGCGAGGCCCTCGCCGACGAGGCCCTGGAGCGGATACATGGCCATCGCGCCGACCACGCTGGCCGCGCCTACCGCGACCGAGGAGAGGAGAGCCGTCCGACGCGAGTGTCCGCCGGCGAGCATGATCGACGCGATCGTGAACCCCTCGGGTGCCTTGTGCAGCGCGATCGCGATGAAGAGCAGGAGACCGAGCCTCGGGCTGATGACGAACCCCGAGGCGATCGAGATGCCGTCGAAGAAACTGTGGATCGACAAGCCGAGCAGCGCCGACGGGCCGACTCCGACCCCGATGTGCTCGGGATGAGTCTCTTCCCCGAAATGGAAATGCCGGACCGCCGTGTGCTCGACGAGATGGATCATGAGATAGCCGACGAGCACCAGCATCGGAGCATGCGGCGTCATCCCGGCGCTCACTGGCAGCATCTCGAGAACGACGGCGGCCAGCATGAATCCGCCTCCGAGCGCGACGAAGTAGTTCAAGAGCGCCGCATTCCATTGCCGCCTGACAGTCACGATCATGCCGCCGACGGCCGTCGCGACCGCCGTGACGACGATGAACGGCAGCGTGACCCAGAGCGAGACCGCCGTCGTCGGGTCGGGCATCACGTCGACGTCCCCGCCGGACTCGCGTCCAGCCGTGCGCTCAACGTCGCGACCATCTGGGCGTGTAGCCGCCCGTTGCTCGCGAGCGTCTGCTGTCCGAACACGTCGAAGTCGTTGCCGCGGAAGTCCGTGACCGTGCCGCCGGCCTCTCGAACGATCAGCACCCCCGCCGCGGTATCCCACGGACGGAGCTTCCACTCCCAGAATCCGTCCAGTCGCCCGCAGGCGACATAGCAGAGGTCGAGCGCCGCGGAACCGCTGCGGCGCACGCCCTGGCTGCGCCGAACCATGTCGGCGAAGTATCCAAGGTAGCCGGAGAGGTTCTCCCGTCGATCGTACGGGAATCCGGTCGCGACGAGCGCGTCATCCAGCGCGCCGATCGACGACACACCGATCGGCACATCGTTGAGCGTCGCACCCGCGCCTTCTCTGGCGACGAACGTCTCCCCGCGAATGGCGTCGTGCACGAGGCCGAGCACGAGGTGCTCGCCGAGCGCCAATGCCAGCGAGATCGCGAAATGGGGATAGGCATGCGCGAAGTTGGTCGTCCCGTCGAGGGGATCGAGATACCACACGTATCGATCGCGCGACGGCCGCCGCACTTCGCCGGATGACGACTCCTCCGCGATCACGAGATGATCGGGAAAGGCCGACGACAAGCGCGCGACCATCGCGCCTTCGATCGCCTGATCCGTCTCCGTCACGAGGTCGACCACACCTTTGCGGTGGATCGCCTTGGCTTCGCGCCACGTTCCGAGCAGCGTCGCACCCGCCTCGTCGACCGCCGCGCGGGCGACGCGCTCGAACGGCTCCATGCGCGCGAGCTTGTCTCACATTGACCATGGCAGATCAAGGTGAAACGATACGCGGCCGCTCGCGAAGATCACGGACGACTCGTGCTCAACACGATCACGCGCACCGCACCCGCCAAGGTGAATCTCTGCCTGCGCATCGTCGGACGTCGCGCCGACGGTTACCACCTCCTCGATTCGATCTTCGCCGGCATCGATTTGAGCGATCGCGTGGAAATTTCGGCCGTTCGCACGACCGGCGCGACGCACGTCTCGATCGCCTGCGACTATGCGGGGGTCCCGAGGGACGAGACCAACATCGCGGGACGAGCTGCGCGCAGCCTCCTCCGACATTGCGGGATCTCGGCCCGGGTGGACATCCTCATCGAGAAGCGCATCCCCCCGGGCGCGGGACTCGGCGGAGGGAGCAGCAACGCGGCCACCGTCCTCGTGGCGCTCGCCGAGATGCTCGGTCTCGATCTCTCGCATCGCGAGCTCGCGTCGCTCGCGTTACCACTCGGCGCCGACGTCCCGTTCTTCCTCACCGGAGGCTGCGCCCGGGTACGGGGAATCGGAGAGCACATCGACCCGATCCCCGGCTGGCCGGAACACGAGTTGGTGGTTGCGATCGCGCCGGTGGCCGTCTCGACGGCATGGGCCTTTCGCAACTACGCGGCCGGGTACGCATCCAGCCCGGAGGAACCCGCTCGGATGGCGGCGAGCGCCGTCCTCGACCCGGCACTGATGCGGAACGACCTCGAGGCGGTCGTTCTCGAAGCCTACCCCGAGATTGCCGCGGCGAAGCGTGGGTTGGTCGCGGCGGGTGCGGCGACGGCCGTGATGTCCGGAAGCGGCGCCGCCGTGGTCGGATGGTGCCCCCCAGGGGTCTCGGCACGCGCCGTCTGCGACGCGTTCGCCGCAGCCCATCCCAGCATGACCGTGCACCACACCCGTATTCTCTCCTCGATGCGGCCGTCGATCGGTTGACCAATCCAGAGGTTACGCCTATCATTTGCGGCTTTCCGCCCCGTCCGCGCCACGATGGAGCGGCGGGACGACACAACGAAAACGTCGATGGGCGGTCGCCAAGCGGTAAGGCCCCGGTCTTTGGATCCGGTATACGAAGGTTCGAATCCTTCCCGCCCAGCTATCGAGGATCCACCACGCAGCGAAGGACGCTGAATGGCACTGCGCGCAAAGGACGAAGTGATCATATTCACCGGCAGCTCGAACCCGAAGCTGGCCCGCGAGATCGCGCACTATCTCAGCACCGATCTCGCCAACGCAGAGGTGGGAACCTTCAGCGACGGGGAAACGCAGGTCGAGATCACCGAGAACGTGCGCGGCGGCGACGTATTCGTCGTGCAGTCGACGTGCCCGCCCGCGAACAACCACCTGATGGAGCTGCTCCTGACCCTCGACGCGCTGAAGCGGGCATCGGCCGGACGCATCACCGCCGTGGTTCCGTACTACGGCTACGCGCGCCAAGATCGCAAAGTGTCGCCGCGCGTCCCGATCAGCGCGAAGCTCGTCGCTGACTTGATGACGACGGCCGGTGCGGCGCGCGTGCTCACGATGGATCTTCATGCGGGGCAGATCCAAGGCTTCTTCAACATCCCCGTCGACAACGTCTACGCCACGCCCGTCCTGCTCGCCTACATTCGCCAACAGGTCCAGGACGGCGAAGCTCTCACGGTCGTTTCCCCGGACGCGGGCGGCGTCGAACGGGCGCGCGCATTCGCAAAGCGCTTGAATGCCAACCTGGCGATCATCGACAAGCGCCGCGTCGCCGCGAACGAGGTCGCCGAGATGAAGATCATCGGTGACGTCACGGGTCGCATCGCCGTCATCATCGACGACATCATCGATACCGCCGGAACGATCGTGGCCGCCGCCGACGCCATTCGCGCCGCCGGCGCGCAGGAAGTCATCGCGTGCTGCACGCACGCCGTGCTCTCCGGGCGGGCGCTCGAACGCCTTCGCGGATCGTCCCTGAAGCGGCTCGTCGTCACCGACACGATTCCGCTACGCGAGGAGGCGCGCGCGCTGCCGAACATCACCGTCCTGTCGGTCGCCCACCTGATCGGCGAAGCCATCCGTCGCATCCACAACGAAGAATCCATCAGCTCGCTCTTCATCTGAAGGCGCACCGGAGGTCAGTCATGGAAGAGATCATCCTCAATGTCGAGGCACGCAGCGATCGCGGCAAGGGCGCGGCACGACGCCTGCGGCGTTCCGGCAAGGTTCCCGCCGTATTCTACGGCCCGAAGAGCGACGCCATGCCGATCGCCGTCGACCGCAAGGACTTCGCGGCACACGTCGCCAATCTCGAGGGATCGCATCTCATCCGATTCCAGTCGGCCTCGAGCGATCTCCAGCAGCGGGTCGCTCTCGTCCGCGAGGTCCAGCATCACCCCGTGACCAGCGGCATCCTCCATGTAGATTTCTATGAGGTCGATCTGACGCAGCGCCTGAAGGTGACGGTGCCGCTGCACTTCGTCGGCCGCGCCAGAGGCGTGGCCGAAGGCGGCATCTTGCAGCCGGTCATACGCGAGATAGAGGTCGAGTGCCTGCCGACCGACATCCCGCAGTTCATCGAGGTCGACGTAACGGCTCTCGACATCCACGACGCCGTGCACTACGCGGACGTCACGATGCCGCCGAACGTCACGGCGGTGTTCGACGCCAACGAAGCGGTCGTGACCGTGCTGCCGCCGACCGTCGAGGAAGTGAAGACGGCCACCACCGAAGGCGAGGGTGAGAGCGCCGCCGCTGCGACACCGCCCGAAGCGAAAGAGACGAAGGAATCCGGTAAGTCTTGATCGAACATTTTGCCGGATCATCGTACGCGCGGTAGCGCATGAAGCTCGTCGTTGGCCTCGGGAATCCGGGGGCACGTTACCGTCGCACTCGCCACAACGTGGGGTTCATGGTGATCGACGCGCTGGCGGAGCGCTGGCGCATCGGTGTCGGAGGACACCGCCACGAGGCCGAGCTCGGAACGGGCGAGGTGCGCGGCGAGCGCGTGGCGCTCGCGAAGCCGCAGACGTTCATGAACGCGAGCGGCGAGGCCGTCGCGAAGCTCCGTCGGCTGTACCGGCTCGATCCCGCCGACATTCTCGCGGTGTACGATGATCTCGACCTCCCCCCCGGGAAGGTGCGGCTGCGGGGGGAGGGGAGCGCCGGCGGACACAACGGGATGGCCTCGCTGATCAGCGTGCTCGGCAAGGGATTCCCCCGGCTTCGGATCGGGATCGGTCGGCCCCCGGGAGGAGCCGATCCGGTCGGCTTCGTCCTCGAGCCCTTCGAAGCCAACGAATCCGCGACCATCCATGACGCTGTCGGCCGGGCGGCGGACGCCGTCGAATCGTGGATCGCCGACGGCCTCGACGCGACGATGAATCGCGTCAACCGCCGCGATGCGACACACGCCTGAGGCTGGCAATCCACGCAACGTTCCGCTAGAAAGCCGGGTTCCATAGAGGAGGTAGGGTGAGCGACGAGCGCCGAACACGACGATACGAGAGCATGATCGTGCTGCGAACCGACCTGCTGGAAGCAGGGGTCAAGGAGCAGGCCGAGCGGGTCCGTAAACTTCTCGAAACGCACGGAGCCGTCGTCGCTGGCATTCACGACTGGGGGCTTCGCGAGCTCGCGTACGCGATCCAGAAAGAGCGCCGCGGCTACTACCTCCTCGCAGAGTACACGGGGCCGGCCGCCGCCGTCGCGGAGCTCGAGCGGACCCTCAAGCTTTCCGATGTAGTCTTGCGATTCGTCTCGATTCGCCAAGACGAAGACTCACCGCCTGTGGTCCCGCCGCAGCGCGAGGCCGAGAGCGCTGCCAACCTCGACGACACGCTGCAATCCGACGACGAGCTGGCCCCGGTGGGAGCCGAGGCGGGCGACGTCGAATGACCCATCGACACGGAAGGTAATCGAGCCATGCCTGGACGAGCTGGTGGAAAGAGCGGGGGCACACGCGGTCGCCCGCGTGGACGAGACGATCGCGGTCCCCGCGGACGGCGGCCCGGTCGTCGCAAGGTCTGCCGCTTCTGCGCCGAGAAGGGCCTGCGCATCGACTACAAGGACACGCGCGTCCTCGGCAATTTCATCACGGATCGCGGCAAGATCATTCCGAGTCGCATCACCGGCAACTGCGCCCGGCATCAGCGGCGCCTGACGACCGCGATCAAGCAGGCACGCAGCATTGCGCTGTTGCCGTTCGCGGCGGTCATGTAGGGGGCACTGTGCAAGTCATTCTCCGCGAAGAGCTTTCGAACCTCGGGACGATTGGCGACGTCGTGAAGGTGAAGCCCGGGTATGCCCGCAACTACCTGCTGCCGCGTGGGCTGGCCGTCGAGGCAAACGTTCGCAATCTGCACGAGCTCGAGCATCAGAAGCGCATCATCGCCGACAAGCGCCTCCGCGAGCAGAAGTCCGCGGCCGCCGTGGCCGAGAAGCTCGCCGGCGTGAAGCTCGCGTTCGAAGTCCGCGCAGGCGAAGACGGCAAGCTGTTCGGCTCGGTGACCAACCAGGACATCCATCGCCAACTGGAGCAGCAAGGCTTCTCGATCGACCGTCGACGCATCCTCCTCGACGAACCGCTCAAGAATCTCGGTACGCACGACGTGGTCGTGCACGTCGGGCCGGATACGAAAGCCACCCTCAAGGTCGAGGTCACAGCGCTCGCAGGCTGAACGGCGCGCGGCGCCGGGAATCCGGTTATCCCCGTCCTGTGCTCGCGGTGAATCGGCATGTCCAGCGGCAAGCCCCAAGCCTCGCCGTTGCGTCCGGCTGATGGCGGCGCGCAGCGTTTTCCGCGGGCGCGTCGTCCACCTCACCATAGAGGACGTCGCGCTGCCGAACGGCCACGTGACCCCGCTCGAGATCGTTCGTCATCCAGGCGCAGCGGCAGTAGCGACGCTCGACGGCGATGCATGCGTCACGCTCCTTCGCCAGTATCGCCACGCCGTCGGCGGGTGGCTCTGGGAGGTACCTGCCGGCAAGCTCGAGCCGGGCGAGGCTCCTGCGACCTGCGCAGCGCGCGAGTTGGAGGAGGAGGCCGGGCTCAGGGCCGAGCGGCTCGAGCACATGGGATCCATCGTCACCTGTCCGGGGTTCTGCGACGAGGTCATCCACCTCTTCGTCGCGACGGAGCTGTCGACGGTCGCGGCACGCCTCGAAGCCGACGAAGTCATCGACGCCGTCGAACGGGTACCGCTGCGCAGGGCGCTCGAGATGATCCGAAGCGGCGAGATCCGCGACGCGAAGACGATCGCGGCGCTCGTCCAGGCGGGGCTCCGCTACGACGAACACCGCCGCGGTCACCCCTAAACGGCGTACCGCGGGCGGCGCGACCGACCACGGACCGTCGACGCCAATCGCCGACCCGGTTTGACATCCCACCGACGCGGCCCGTAGTGTTCGGCCGCATCACCGTCCCGCCATGCAATTGCCCGGCTTCATTCCGATCTTTCCCCTGCCGGACGTCGTGCTCTTCCCGGAAGTGCCCCTGCCGCTGCACATCTTCGAACCCCGCTACTGCGCCATGGTGCGCGACGCGATCGCAGGGTCCGGATTGATCGGGATGGTCCTCCTCCGCGGAGCCTGGCAGGAGGAGTACGACGGCGCCCCGGAAACGTACCGCACGGGATGCGTCGGGCGGATCGTCGAGACAACGCCGCTCCCCGAAGGCAAGTTCAACATCGTGCTTGCCGGCATCCGTGAGTTCACGATCGTGAGCGAGCAACGCGAGCGCGCCTACCGGCAAGCAACCGTGAGCTGGCGAGAACCCGATCCGGTGACACCGCTCCCGTCGACCCTGCGTGGCCGACTGGTGCGGATGATCGAGCGCTACGTCGAGCGGTCGGGAGACGACGTTGCCCGCGAACTGCTCGGCGACTCGCGGCTCGACGACCGGACGCTCGTCAACTTCTTCGCCTTCTGGCTCGACATCGGTGCCCTCGAGAAACAGTGCCTTCTCGAAGCCGCGGGTGTCGAGCGTACCCAGCGACTCCTCGAAGTCCTCGAGTTCCACGTCTATGCAGGCCCGACGGTGCCCAACGACGCCGCCGCGCGGCGCATGCACTGACATGATCTTTCTCGAGCTGGCCCGCGCCGGGCTCCTGAGAACGCTCGACGGCGAGAAACTCCGATTCTTCCTCGGTTGGACGCGCGATCCACTCTTCCTCTCGCGTCGCCACCCCCTCGTGTTTCGCCTGAATCCGTTTCTGCTCCTGTTTTCGCGCCGCTATGCGCGCGGTGTCGCAACCTGGCTCCGCTACCGGGCGGACCTCTACGACGGCGTCTGCGGCTGACCGGCTTCGCCGGTTGGTTCGGCCCCGCACCCTTGCTAACCTATCATCCTTGACGCGGGACCCGCTCGGTGCGGACCCGCCCGAGAGATTCCCGACGAGAGGGCCCCGATGGCAACCACTTACAAGCAGATCATGGAGGACGCGCGACGGCTCGTTCCCGAAGTGAGCGTCCAAGACGTCCAGGCGCGCATCGGGAAGTCGGACGGATCGACGCTGCTCGACGTACGAGAGAAGGAAGAGTACCGCGACGGGCATCTCGCCGGAGCGCTCTCCCTGCCGAGAGGCTTCCTCGAGATACGTGTCGAGGAGACGGTCCCGGACAAGACGACACCCATCATCGCGTACTGTGCCGGCGGCACGCGCTCGCTCATCGCCGCCCGCACCCTCAAAGAAATGGGCTACACCAACGTCGTCTCCATGACGGGTGGATTCACGGCATGGAAGAACGCGGGCATCCCCTTCGCCCAGGATCACCAGTTCTCCGCCGAGCAGCTGAGCCGCTACAGCCGTCACTTCCTCCTTCCCGAGGTCGGCGAAACGGGGCAGGCGAAGCTCCTGGCCGCCAAGGTCTTGTTGCTCGGCGCCGGTGGACTCGGGTCGCCGACCGCATTGTACCTCGCCGCCGCCGGCGTCGGGACGCTCGGCATCATCGATCACGACGTCGTGGATCTCTCGAATCTGCAGCGGCAGATCCTCCACAGCAACGACCGCATCGGGATGCCGAAGGTCGAGTCCGCGAAGATCGCCATCGGCGCACTCAACCCGGATGTACGCGTCGTCGCGCACCAGGAACGCCTGAGCTCCGAAAACGTCCTCGACATCTTCCGGCAGTACGACATCATCGTGGATGGCTGCGACAACTTCCCGACGCGCTACCTCGTCAACGACGCGTGTGTCATGCTGGGGAAGCCCAACGTTCATGGCAGCATCTTCCAGTTCGAAGGCATGGCGTCGGTCTTCGATCCGCGCTCGGGGCCGTGCTACCGCTGCCTCTATCCCGAGCCGCCCCCTCCGGGCGCAGCGCCGAGCTGTGCCGAAGCCGGCGTCCTCGGCGTCTTGCCGGGTCTCGTCGGCTGCGTGCAGGCGCTCGAAGCCATCAAGCTGATCCTCGGAGCGGGGCGACCCCTCATCGGTCGGATGGTGCACTTCGACACGCTCAGCATGGAGATCCGCGTGAACAGGCTTCCACGCGATCCCGAGTGCCCGATGTGCGGAGAGCACCGCACGATCACCGAGCTCATCGACTACGAAGAGTTCTGCGGCCTCCGCAATCCGGGTGCCGCGGCGACCTCGCACGCCGCCGCCTGAACCCTCGGGCGACGGCGTTGCAGGCCGCAGGCGCGATCGTCAACCCTCGACGCGGACGCGCTGATGGACCAGGACGGTGAATCCGGCCGGATCGTCCTCGGTGCCGGCGAAGATGGCTTCGACCTTGGCGCTGTCGGCACGGTCGAAGATCCGGCGGGCGCAGTCCCGAAGCTCGGTGAGCGCCGGGGCGGAGAGGCGCGCGACGGACATGGTCGGATCGCCGGGCACGTCGTAGAGGATCTCGAGCAGCGCGGGATCGAGATCCCACGCCACACGCTTGAAGGCCTCGCAGAATGCCGCGAGCTTCCGTTCGGGAGCGACGCCCGGATAGAGCGCACGGTCGATCTGACGGCGGATCTCCGCATCGGGGACCTCGACCGCGACGCGTTCCGCGACGACCCGACCCGCCCGCAACCGATACCGCAGCGGACTCCCGAGCTGGCTCCGCGTTCCCTCGACCACCGCCGTGCGATCACCGTCCGAAACCTGCCAGTACGTCGGAGCACTCGCGTCCCAGAGCGCCCCGGTGTGGAAGGCCGGCTCGATCGGCCGCAGCGTCACGAGGTGGTGCCGCGCGTGGCGCGTGAGGAAGTCCATGCAGTCGTCGCGCGCGATCGTCCGTATCCCCCGCGGGGTCATCCGATACTCGGGCGCGCGATCGGACGGCGACGGCCGGAAGATCGTCTCGCAATCCCGGCAGTGGAGAAAATGGCCCGCCTTCATGCGGACAGCTGCACGTTGGGCTCCGAGGCGCGCGGCATCGGCACCTCGGCCGAGGTCGAGGCGCTTTCGTTGAGCGGCGGAATCATCACCACGAACTCGGTCCCGCCGCCGAGCGCGCTCTGCACGTCGAGCGTCCCGCCGATCGCCGACACCAACCGGGTGACCAGCCGGAGACCGAGCCCGATGCCGCGGAAGCGCTTGCGCGCCGTAGGATCCGCCTGTCGGAATCCCTCGAGCACCTCGGCCACTTCCTCCGGCCGCATGCCGATGCCCGTATCCCGTACCCGGATCTCGATCGCTCCGTCGGGGAGCGACGCCGCGTCGACGCACACGCTCCCGGCCTCGGTGAACTTCAAACCGTTCAGGACGAGGATGTCGATGACCTTGGCCAGCTTCTCTTCGTCGGTCCGGATCGGCAGGCTCGCCAGCTCACCGACCTCGAGACGAACGTTCTTGTCCGCGAACGCGGGTCCGTGGCGCCCGCTCAAGCGCGACAGGATCGTCTTGGCGTCGAAGCTCCAGACGGTGAGCGGAATCTCGCCGGCCTCGAGCGCCGCCAGGAAGAAGATGCCCTCCACGCAGCTCAGGAGTTCGTGGGAATTGATCTGGATGCGGTCGAGCGCTTCACGCTGGTCCATCGTCAGGGTCGAGCCGTGCTCCTCGAGGAGAATCGAGCTGTAGCCCATGATCGCCGACAACGGGGTGCGGAACTCGTGTGTGAGATTCGCGAAGAACTCCTCCTTGATGTGGCGGAGGCGTTGCAGATTGCGGCGCTTCTGGATCGCGCGCTTCGTCGTCTCGAGGATCTCGAGCACATCGAAAGGCTTCGCGACGTAGGAAAAGACCTTCAGGTTGATGCTCTCGACGGCGGTCTCGAGCGAACCGTACCCGGTGATGACGATGACCTCGATGTCGGGATCGTGCTCCTTGATCTTGGCGAGCAGGGGCATGCCCGACAGACCCGGCATCCGGAGATCGAGCGACACGACGTCGATGGGGGTCGTCTTGAGGATCTCCAGCGCCGCTTCGCCGCGCTCGGCGCTGTACACCAGATAGTACGGCTTGAGGATCATCTTCAGAGCCAGCGCCGGACCTGGCTCGTCCTCGATGATCAGAACGTTCCCTTGAGAGGCCATGTCGGATGGGAGGCAGCAGAATCCATGCCACGACCTGGTGCGAGCGGACGTGTGACCGAAGCGCCGGAAAGTATTGGGATCGCGATGCAACGCGACGACCCGAGTCCTCGCCGCTCCAACCAGGCTCCGGCTTTGCGCGTCCAAAATTGAACGCGCGCGGGTACGCAAGCCGCATGCGCACTCGCTCTCCGCTCCGCGGCGACGCCAGATCGCCGCGGACACCATCCGTCAGTCGTCCGACTGAATGCCGAGCTTGTCCATGCGGTATTTCAGGATCCGGCGCGTCGTACCGAGTAGATCGGCGGCGCGCGTCTGATTGAACTCCACATGCTGAAGCGCCGAGCGAATGATCTCCCGCTCGAAATCATCGACCGCGTCCGTCAGTGTCTTCTCCTGTCGCAGCACTTGTTGCTGGATCGTCGACGTCTCCACACGGCCCACTCGCACTTGCTCGGGCAGGTCCTCCATTCCGATCGGCTCGTGGTCCGACAGAACGAGGATCCGCTCGATGACGTTCTCGATCTCGCGCACGTTTCCCGGCCACGGGTAACGGAGGAGGGCGTCGACGGCCTCGGGGCCGATACGCTTCTCGCGAATCCCGAGCTGCGAGGACTTCGTGGCGATGAAGTGCTTGATGAGCAGCGGCAGGTCCTCGGGGCGTTCACGCAGCGGCGGCAGATGCAGCGAAACGACGTTCAACCGGTAGTAGAGATCCGAGCGGAACCCACCATCGCGCATGGCCTGCTCGAGGTCGCGGTTGGTCGCGGCGATGATCCGTACGTCGACGTGGATGGCCTGCTTGCCCCCGACGCGCATGAACTCTCCCTGCTCGATCACGCGCAACAGCTTCGCTTGCAGCGCGGGCGCGAGCTCGCCGACCTCGTCGAGGAATATCGTGCCCTGATCGGCCAGCTCGAACTGCCCGAGCTTCTTCGTCACGGCGTCCGTGAACGACCCGCGCTCGTGCCCGAAGAGCTCGCTCTCGAGCAGGTTCTCGGGAATGGCGGCGCAGTTCAGCGTCACCAGCGCCTTGTCCGCACGGGGACTCTGGTAGTGCAGCGCCTTGGCGATCAGCTCCTTGCCGGTACCGCTCTCCCCCGTGACCAGGACCGTCGTCTTGAGCGGCGCGACCATGCCGATCGTCCGAAAGATCTTCCGCATGCGCGGCGAATTGCCGATGATGTTGTCCGGACTGTAGCGCCGGCCGACCTCCCACCGCAGATTCTCGAGCTCCGCGTTTCGCGCAGCGTCACGGGTCGCCCGTTCGACGATGATGAGGAGTTCCTCGACGTCGAAGGGTTTCGTGACATAGTCGAACGCGCCGAGCTTCATCGCCGTCACCGCAGTCTTCACGGTCTTGGTCGCGGTCAACATCAGGACCGGCACGCGCTGGTCCTGCTCCTTGATCCGCTCCAGCACCACGAGACCGTCGAGTCCCGGCATCAGGACGTCCAAGAGCACGAGGTCCGGCTGCACGTTCGGCAGCATCTCGAGCGCTTCCTCCCCGGTGCTTGCGAGCACGGCATCGTATTGGTCCTTCAGAACCATCCGCACCGACTCGCGCACTCCGGGTTCGTCGTCGACGATCAGCACCTTTCGCTTTTCCATCACTCCTCCGTCCTCGTCACTTCACCGCCAGGTCGCCCTCCGCGGCGCGCCTCCAGTCGATCCGAATCACGGTCGCTTGATCATCGCCTCGGCGCACCGAGAGCATTCCTCCGTTCCGGGCGAGCAATGCCGCCGCGAGCGCCCAGGCGAGCGGCGGGTTCTCGTCGGTCTCCCTCGGCCGCGGCGCCACCCACGCCGACAACCGGGCCGCCACCGACGGCTCGGCGCGAACGCACAGCTCGAGTGCCCCGTCCTCGCGGCCGTGGACCGCGAGCGTCGAGTGGGCGACGAGGCTCGGCAGCAAGCCCCGACACAGGCTCCGCAAGGCGAACTGCACTTGCGCCTCGTCCGCCGTGACTGGCCCCGGCCCGGCGCCGTTGCGCTCGACCGCGACGTGACGCTCGGCGAGTACGTCGCGCTGCTCGTCCAACGCGCGGTCGAGCAACGCGCCGACATCCGTCGGGCCGGCCGTCGGCGCCCGGAAGCGCGCGAACTCGAGCAGCGTCTCGACGATGCCGTCCATGCGTCCGACGGCATCCACCATCAGCCCCGAGAAGCGCTGCCGCGCTTCCGGATCGGCCACGATGCCGTCGAAATGCTGCGCGACGGTCTTGATGGTCACCATGGGATTCCGGAGCTCGTGCGCGAGCTCCCCGAGCACGACCTCGAGGTCCATGCCGCCGACCCCGACCGCCGGAGAGGCCGCTACCGCCGCGGACGCAAGCGGGGACGTCACGGGATGCGCCCACGCACGCGCGGTCTCCTCCGGCAGAAAGACCAGCTGCTCCGGCTCGACGACGCGGGGTCGGTGGAGCACCAGGGTCCGCGTCAGCACCGCCTCGAGCTCCGCGACGTTACCGAACCAGAGGTAGTGCCGCAGGCGCTCGAGCGCCGCCGGCCGATACTCGACCGCGTCGAGACCGAGCCGCGGCGCGAGCCGTCGCGAGATCGCCTCGACCAGGCTCGGAAGATCGTCGGCGCGATCGCGGAGCGGCGTCAGGACGATCGGCACGGCCGATACCGCGTAGGCGAGCTCGGGAAGGAACGTCCCCTCGGCGGCGAGCGCGCACAGGTCGCGCTCGGCGCCACATACCATGCGGAGGTCCCGCGCCCCCGCGCGGATCTCGTCGACGACGTCGGCGGCCTCGGCCTGCACCGCCCACGACGCGCGATCGAGATGCGCGACGTACGTCGTCGCGGCGGTTCTCGGATCCGGAAGCGTCGCCGCGAGCTCCCCGCGACCGAGTCGCGCGCCATCCACGACCACGAGCGGTCCCGGCCATTTCCCGGCGACACGCAGCGCGCGCGCCACCGCGCCGACCCCCGTCCCCGGCTCGCCCTGCACGAGCACGACGTCGAGACGGCTCGCGAGCACCCGACGTACGATCGCCGCCGCGTCGGAGCCGAGAAAGGACGGCTCGAGCTCGCGAGGCGCGCCTCCGGACGACGCGTCCTCGGACGCGACCCGCGTCCGGGCGGCGACGAGGTCGCGGACGCGAGCCCGTACTGCGTACGCGTCGAACGGCTTCGCGAGGCACTCGAACGGCACGCGCGGCGGCACGACGGCGCGTACGTCGACGTCCCGCACCGCGTGCAGCAGAAGCAACGGCACGCCGGGGAAGTCCCGTCCGAGGGCGCGGCCGACGGCGCGCTCGTCACGCGGCGGCGGCGGCAGACCCAGCACGACGACGTCGGGGGGGCGATCGGCCTGACCCTCCGGCAGCATCGCGCTCACGATCACCTCGTGCTCGTGGCCGAGTACGACCCGTAGCGTCTCTCGGACGCTCGTGGACGGATCGATGACGAGTACGGTCGACATGCGCGATCACCCACGGGAGAAGAGAGGGTTCGATCGGTGATCGCCGATCGCAAACGGCCGAGAAACGCGACGCCGACGCTCGCGGACTACCCGCGCCGTTCACCGGAACCGCCACCCACCACTTCGCACCGCGACTGTTGTACGATTTTGTACGTCCGTAAAATGCGGACTGTCAAGGTGAATCGGGGTGAGTGGACGATTTTTGCCTCACCCGAACGCCGGCTCGCCCACATTGACGAGCCGACGTCCGTTCCCCCGGGCCCCTGTGCTCGCTCACAGAGTTCGGGTGAGGTTTCACAGTCGATCGACTGCTGGAGTTCGAATCAGCAAAGCCCGTTCCACGCCGACACGCGCGATCGCACGCCGTCGACATTGCCACGGCCGGGGAGGGCGTGTCGGAAATCCCGCCGCGTGCTGTCGGACGCCGACGGAGGATCGTCCGCCGACCTCAGGCTGCGCGCCCGTTCTCGCCGAGCCGCAGACGCAGCCACCCGATGATGATCAGCACGCCGCCGACCGCCATCATCACCAGACCGCCGCTGAACACGACGTGATAGAGGTCCACCTTGGCGCGACCGATGTTGTAGCGCTCTCCTTCGTCGTCGAGTGGACGCAGGATGCGGTCGGTCGAGGCGGCGGCATCGGGGAAGTATCCGCGCGCCCGCCCTTCGGCGACGATCGCTTGATACTGGCCGAGCTTCTGACTCCCGATGATCGCATTGCCGATGCCGAGCACCAGCAACGTGATCGCAAGCACCAACAGGCGGCTCTGATAGAGGCGCCGCGGCTGCATGCGCAGGCGCTAACATCGGGTTGCGGCACCGTCAAGCAACGGCTAGACCTCGGCCATGCGTGAGCCCCTCACCTGGCAGTGGCTCGGGCTCTGCACGTACGACGACGCGCTCTCGCGACAGGAGCGCGCCTGGGAGACGTGTCGCAACGACGGCTCGGAGGTGTGCTTCGCGCTCGAGCATCCGGCGACGATCACGCTCGGAAGACGCGGCACGCGGGAAGACGTGCGCGTCGCCGCGACCGATTTGCGCGCGCGCGGCATCGTCTGCCGCGACACGGAGCGCGGCGGACGCGCGACGTATCATGCGCCAGGGCAGCTCGTCCTCTATCCGATCGCGCATCTGGCACGGCGCGGGTGGAGCGTCGCGCGCTTCGTCACCCTCCTCGAAGACGTCATGGCGGATATCGCGGCGGTGGTGGGGGTGC
This sequence comes from Deltaproteobacteria bacterium, assembly GCA_020848745.1. Taxonomy (NCBI): domain Bacteria; kingdom Pseudomonadati; phylum Myxococcota; class Myxococcia; species Deltaproteobacteria bacterium. The sequence goes on from JADLHM010000046.1 coordinate 74,120, forward strand.
CGACCCATCGCGACGCCCGCGGGCGCGGCATCTGGACGAGGAACGGCAAGCTCGGCTCGGTCGGCATCCGCATACGAGATGGCGTATCGACGCACGGCCTCGCGCTGAACGTCGACGTCGATCTTTCGGGCTTCGATCTCATCGCGCCGTGCGGCATGACGGATGTTCACATGACGAGCCTACGAGCCGAGGGGGCGAGCGCGAACGTCCTCGACCTCGTGCCGGTCGCCGAACGCGCGCTCCACGAGCGATTCGATCCGATCGCCGAGCCCGCGTGCGAGGTATCCCTCTGACGCCGGCCGAGACCGCGCTCGTCGACCGCATGCTCGCCGGCGACCGCGTCGCCCTCGCCAAGCTCATGACGCGGATCGAGAACGAGACCGGCGACGTCGCCGGAATCATGGCTCGCGTCTATCCGCGCCTCGGGCGCGCCGGCACGGTCGGCGTCACCGGCCCGCCCGGCGCCGGGAAGTCGACCCTGGTGGACCGGCTCGTCGCCAGGCTGCGCGGTCGTGGCGAGGCCGTCGGAGTCGTCGCCGTCGACCCGTCGAGCCCTTTCAGCGGCGGCGCCGTTCTCGGCGATCGCATCCGCATGCAGAACCACGCGACCGATCCGGCGGTCTTCATCCGAAGCCTGAGCACGCGCGGGCGGCGCGGCGGCCTCGCGCGCGCGACCCGACAGATCACGCACCTCCTCGACGCGTTCGGCAAGGACCGCATCGTCATCGAGACCGTCGGCGTCGGGCAGACCGAGCTCGACATCATGGAGCTGGCGACGACGGTAGTCGTGGTGCTCGTACCGGAAGCCGGAGACACCGTGCAGGTCATGAAGGCCGGACTCCTCGAGATCGCGCACGTCTTCGTCGTGAACAAGGCCGATCGCGAGGGCGCGCTGCGGATGAAGACGGAGCTCCAGACGATGCTGCAGCTCCGTCCGACTCCTGGCTGGGAGGTTCCGGTCCTGCTCACCGAGGCGCAGGCCGACCGCGGCATCGACGAGCTCTTCGACGCGATCGAGGCGCACCGCGCCCATCGCGCGCAGTGCGCGAACGGACGCGCCGGCGAAGAGAGTCGCGAGCGCGAGTTCCTCGACGTCCTCGACGGCGAGCTCCGCACCCGGCTGGAGCGCCGGATCGCCGCCGAAGCGGAGGTGCTGGCGCGTGTCCGGCGCGGAGACGTGGACCCGTACACCGCCACGCGCGAGCTGCTCGCGGACCGCGACGCCCTCCGTCGCCTCCTCGGAGAGTCATGAGCCTCTACGCGATCGGCGACCTCCACGGCTGCCCCGACGAGCTCGACGTGCTCCTCGAGGCGTTGACGCCCGGCGTAGGCGACACCGTGGTCTTCCTCGGCGACTACGTCGACCGCGGGCCCGCCGTGCGCCGGCTCGTCGATCGCCTGCTCCACCTCGACCGGGAGCCCTTCACGTCCGTCTTCCTGCGCGGCAACCACGAGGACATGCTGCTCGGTTACCTCGGCATTGGCGGCCTGCACGCCGACGTCTATCTCGAGAACGGCGGCGGCATGACGCTCGCGAGCTACGGAATCCCGGCCGGCACCGGACCCGGAGCCGCGAGCCGCGCGGTCTTCCCCGACGAGCACGTCTCCTTCTTCCAGCGTTGCCGGATGCGGCACCTCGCGCCACCGTTCCTCTTCGTACATGCCGGCATTCGCCCCGGGGTCGGGCTCGACGATCAGTCCGCCGAGGATCTCCTGTGGATCCGCGAGGAGTTCTTCCTCCGACCGCATGCCCTGCCGTACACGGTCGTGTTCGGCCACACGCCGTCGCGCGAGGCGCGCATCGACCTCCCGTATCGCATCGGCCTCGATACCGGACTGGTGTACGGCAACAAGCTGAGCTGCCTCGATGTCGACGGTCGACGCCTCGTGCAGGTCGCACGCGGCGCACGCCACACGACGATCCGCGATCTCGCCCCCGCGTTCGCCGCCGCGCACGTCTGAACGCGGCCACGACTTGCCGAGGGGCCGGGGGAGCCGCTAGTATCCGCGCGCTTCGGGTCGGCCGTCGCTTCGCGCGGTCATCGTCCGGGGATGGCGGCGTAGCTCAGTTGGTTAGAGCGAGGGTCTCATAATCCCTAGGTCCGTGGTTCGATTCCACGCGCCGCCACTTCTTTTGCTCGGCCGCACGCGCAGTTGCAGGAGCGTCGTCGGGCGTCTCGCGCACCTCGGTCGGTTCGGTGCCGGTAGTGGTGCCGGTTGCCGTTGCGGGCGCGGCAGGATCGAGGCGCTTCACCGCGTCTAGCTGGTGCTCTGGCGAGAGATGCGCGTACCTGAGGGTCATGGTCGCGCTCTGGTGCCCAAGCAGCTCCTGAACCGTTCGGAGCGGTACGCGGGCCATTGCCAGACGGCTCGCGAACGTGTGCCGCAGGCAGTGCCAGGTGAAGCCCGTGACGCCCGCCTCGGTCAGCGCGGGCACAAACTTGCGGTTGTAGAAATTCTGAGCATCGAGCGGGGTCTCGCCCGTTGCGCTCGGGAACACCCACGGGCTCTTGAGGCGCGAGGGCAGGGCGCGGAGGATCTCCCGTGGCCAGGTTGTTGGATCGTCCCATTGCTATTGCAGGCCGGCTGCGCACCGCAACTGATTGCAGACCCCGATTTGCAGCACGTCAGGCAGGAGGAGATTGTCGAGGTCGCGAGAGAAGGCATCGACATTCACGCTGTTGTGCTTGGCCAGGCCGATGCTACGCGCCTGCTTCACCTCAAGCAGCGCACCCTAGCGATTGTGCCAATCCTGTTTCGAGTGACAAACCTTACCGAGACATCCTTACTGCTCGATGGCGATACTTTCAGGCTCGGGATTGGTCCAGAAATAGAACTCTCGCCAGCGCCTCCTGGCCGAGCGGCATCTCTGCTGAGAGACACTCGGGGAGCTACTTGGATGGCCCGGCTCGGGCTTTTAGTTGGCGCAGGAAGCGCAATCGGTATTCACCTCGCGGAAGCACGGACGGCGTGGCACAAGCGCTGATCCTGGGGTGAAACCTCCGGCAGCACGGCGACGTTTCGACTCCCCGCTTGGCGGGACGGAGGGAATCCCGATAGAGTCCCGGGCGATGAGGCATGCCACGGCGAAGGTCCGACCGGACGAGTACATTCTCGCGGCGCTCTCGCCGGACGAACGACTCGACGCCGCCCTGCGCGTCGCGCGCGAGGCGTTCAAGGGCACCGAGTTGAGCGTGGCGGACGTAGAGGAAGCGGTTCGGAAGGTCCGGAGGAAGCGTCACGGCGGGCGCGCAGGGCAGGCCGCGCGTCGTCGTTGATACCGGCGTCCTCGTGTCGGCGTTCGCGTTTGGCGGCGTCCCGGCGCGCGTGCTGCGCTCGGTGCTGTCGACGGCGGAGGTGTGTGTGTCGGCGGACCTCCTCGCGGAGTACCGATCCGTCCCCGACGCCCTGAGAGTGGCGCACAAGGTGAACGCCGACCAATGGCAAAGCCTCGTGGCCGGTATCGCTGCCTTCGTGGCCGAGGCGCGGATGGTCCATCCCACACGGCTGGTTCGTGCTTGTCGCGATCCCAAGGACGACATGGTGCTCGAATGCTGCCGCGCTGCGCGAGCGCGCTTCTTGATCACGGGCGATCGTGACCTGCTCAGCCTCGACGTGACCGGAACCGCAGGGCTTCGTCGGCTGCGGATCGTGAGTCCGCGATCCTATCTCGATCGCCGCTGACCAGCGCATTCAACCGCGCAGGGCGCGAATCGCGGGGGCAACTCTGGGGGCAACATGCAACGTGGGCTTCGCGCAGATCCCTATGCGTCGATAGGTTAGGCGTCGAAGTCGATTCCACGCGCCCCATCGCTCCCCGCAGGGACCGAGGAAGTCCGACAACCCTGCGCGTGATCTCCGGACACTGTTGCTCCGGAACGGCTCCCGCCAACGATCGAGTCGCCGGCATGGAGGGCGCAGGATGACCCGGGTCATTGAGAGGAATACGTCGGGGGGACCCCCACGAGCGCTGCTTTCGTGGACAGCATGGTTGGCCTGCCTGGCCCTGCGCGCCTCACCGTCGGCGAAACGATGACGCTGAATCCGTCGCGACCAGGCTCCATGCGCCGGCGGCATGGCCGCGGCATGCATGCCCCGTTGGTCGCTCCATCGGACGCTCGAGGTATCTGGACCTAGCGGCGCGGTCGGGTATCGTACCGCTGGTCTCACGATCCGGCGGATGACCTCCCCCCCGCGGCCAGTCGCGCCGTCGCCGCTCGGGCGAGACCACATGAATTCCGAGGACCCGATGGACGGAATGCTCCAGCGCACCGCGCCCCAGTCGAACCGCACCGCGATCCCCGCGGCGGCACCGGGCGTTCGCGCGCCTCGGCGACGTCTGGCGTGGGCGCTCGCCGTACTCGCATCCCTCGTGCTGGTCGGAAGCCTCGCGGCCGTCAAGGCCATGCAGATTCGAGCGGCGATCGCCTACGGCAAGAGCTTTCCCGAACCGTCGGAAGCGGTGATCGCGGCTGTCGCCGAGCGGCGATCGATCACACCCACCGCGACCGCGATCGGCGAGCTCCAGGCGATGAACATCGTCGACCTCCGCATCGAGCGCGCCGGTGTCCTCCGCGCCGTCGCCTTTCGATCCGGTGACGAGGTGGCCGCCGGTGCCGTGCTCGTCGAGGTCGACGTCGCCGAGGAGCAGGCCGATCTCGCCGCGGCCCGCGTCGACGCCGGCCGCGCCGAGCGCGAGGCCCGCAGGCAGGCGAGCCTCCAGGCGGAAGGTGTCGCGGCGCAGCGCGAGCTCGACGACGTCGAAGCGAAGGCGGCCGCGGCGCGCGCCCGCGTCGCGGCGCTCGAGACCGCGATCCGCCGGAAGACGATTCGCGCGCCGTTCGCCGGGCGAGTCGGCATCACCGACCTCAAGCCCGGCCAGTACGTATCGGAAGGCGATCTCGTGACCCGCATCGTCGGCGCCGACGACGAGATGTACGTCGACTTCGCGCTTCCCCAGGCCGCGGCCCTCGACTTCGACGCGCAGACGCCGGTCACCGTCGCGATCGGCCGGGACACGATCGAGGCGCACGTCGTCGCGCGCGAGCCGGCGATCGACGCCGCCTCGCGCAGCCTCTCTTTCCGCGCGGTCATCCGGAAATCCGGACGGGAGTTTCCGGCCGGCAGCCTCGTCACGGTCACCGCGCCGATCGGCAAACCGCGCGAGGAAGTCGTGATCCCGCGCACGGCGCTCGTGCGGAGCCCGTACGGCGACACCGTCTATCGGATCGACGACATCGACGGTGAGACGCGCGCTCGAGCCGTGATCGTGCAGGTGGGCGACATCATCGGATCCGGCGACCTCGTCGTCCGATCGGGGCTCGCGCCCGGCGTGCGGATCGCGGCCGACGGCGTCTTCAAGCTGCGCGACGGCGCCCTCGTCACGGCCGTCGAGCCCGGCGTGCGCAGCGGGCAGGCCAACGCGAATCAATGAGCGCCCCGCACGCGGCCCCCCGTCCTCTCGCCGAGGAAGGCGCGGCGTCGATGTCGCGTTCGCCGGTCGACGTCTTCGTCCACCGTCCGGTGCTCGCGAGCGTCGTCAGCCTGTTCATCCTTCTCTTGGGCCTGCGCGCGGCGTTCGACCTGCCGGTCCAGCAATATCCGCGGATCGACGCCTCGAGCCTCATCATCCGGACGGTGTTCGTCGGCGCCTCGGCGACCGACGTCAAGGGTTTCGTGACCGAGCCGATCGAGCGGGCCGTCTCGGCCGTCCCCGACATCGACTACGTCGACAGCACGACCACCGCGGGCGTCTCCACCGTCACGGTCTGGCTGGAGTACGACGCCGACCCCGCGCAAGCACTCGCGCAGGTCTCCGCGCAGCTCGACGCCATTTCCTCCGACCTCCCCGAGGAGGCCGAGCCGCCGGCGATCGAGGTGCGCCGGGCCGATCGCCCGCAGGCGACCTTCTACATCGCCGTCACTTCCAGCGAGCGCAGCCTCGCCGAGATCTCCGAGTACCTCGCCCGCGAGGTCCAGCCGGCGCTCTTCTCCCTTCCCGGCGTCCAGCGGATCGGGATCGAAGGGGCGCGGCCGCCGGCCATGCGGATCTGGCTCGATCCCATCAAGCTCGCCGGATTCAACATCGGCGCCGGCGACATCGCGGCCGCGCTCACCCGCAACAATCTGGTAGCGCCGATCGGCTCGGCCGAGAATGCCGACGTCGAAACGAATCTCCGCGCCGACACCGTGCTGCAGCGTCCCGAAGAGTTCGGACGCATCGTGCTGAAGCGCGACAAGGGCGCGACGGTGCGCCTCTCCGACGTCGCCCGCGTCGAGCTCGGGGAGGAAGAGATCGACTACGACGTGCGGCTCGACACGACGGAAGCGATCTATCTCTCCGTCTGGCCCGCCGTCGGCGCGAACGAGCTCGACCTCGCTACCGCGCTCTACGCCGCGCTGGATGCGGCGCGCGCCGCGGCGCCGCGCGACATCAAGATCGAGACCGCCTACGACGGCACGCTCTACACGAAGGACGCGCTCGCCGAGATCGCGAAGACCCTCGTCGAGACGATCCTCATCGTCGGCGCCGTCGTGGTGCTGTTCCTCGGCTCCGTCCGCACCGCGCTCGTCCCGCTCGTCGCGATTCCGATCTCGCTTCTGGGCGCCGTGGCCGCAATGGCGATCATGGGGTTCTCGCTGAATCTCTTGACGATCCTCGCGGTCGTGCTGGCCGTCGGCCTCGTCGTCGACGACGCGATCGTCGTCGTCGAGAACACGATCCGGCACGTACGCGAGGGCAAGCCGCGAACCGAAGCCGCGCTCCTGACCGTCCGGCAACTCTTCTTTCCGATCATCTCGATGACGGTGACGCTCGCCGCGGTGTACGCGCCGATCGGGTTCCTCGGCGGGCTCACGGGCGCGCTCTTCAAGGAGTTCGCCTTCACGCTCGCCATGGCCGTGCTGGTCTCGGGCGTCGTCGCGCTGACGCTTTCGCCGGCCATGAGCGCGGCGCTCGCCACGGAAGAAGATCGGGGGCCGGTCGCCAAGGCGTCGACCCGCGTGTTCGAGCGCATCCGAAGCGCGTATGGGCCGGCGCTCGACACCGCTCTCGCCCATCGCGGCCCGGTGCTGCTCTTCGCGACCGTGACCATGGCGCTGGCGCCGCTCCTCTACATGTTCTCGCTTCGCGAGCTGGCGCCGGTCGAAGATCAGGGCTCGATCAACGTGGTGTTGCAGTCGGCGCCCGACGCTTCGCTCGAATACACGGTGAAGTACGCCAACGAGACGGTGGAGCGGCTCCTACGGACCGAGGGCAGCGACTACGTGTGGTCGGTGCGGATGCCCGACGGCGGCTTCGGCGGCGTCGAGCTCGTGCCGTGGAAGAAACGCGACGTGACGGCTCCGGATCTGCTGCACAAGATCTTCTTCGCGGTCGGAGCGCAACCCGGCATCCGCGTCTTCCCGATTCTGCCCTCGGCGCTCCCCAATGCGGGAAACTACGACGTCGAGCTCGTCGTACTGTCGACCGCGAGCCCCGATCGCATGCTGACCTACGCGCAGGATCTCGTCCGGGCGGCGCACGCGAGCGGCAACTTCATCTTCGCCGACACCGACCTCAAGATCGACCGCGGCGGCAGCCGCCTCGAGATCGATCGGGACCGCGTGGCCGACCTCGGCATGACGCCGGGAGACGTCGCGAGCCAGCTCGGCATCTTCCTCTCGGGCGCCCACGTCAGCCGGTTCGATTACCAAGGGCGGTCCTACAAGGTGATCCCGCAGATCGAGGACGCGCTCCGGCTCTCGCCGGCGACGCTCGATCTCATCCGGATCCGGACACCATCGGGCCGGCTGCTGCCGCTGTCGTCGATGGCGCGCCTGGTCGACGAGACGACGCCGCGCGCGCTCGGCCGCTTCCAGCAGCTCAATGCCTTCCGGGTGTTCGGCGGCCTCGTGCCCGGCACGACGAAGGAGACCGGGCTGCAAACCATCGAAGCGGCCGCCGCCCGCATCCTGCCGGGCAACTATTCGATCGACTATGCGGGCGAGTCGCGCCAGCTCAGGCGCGAGGGCCAGACCCTCGCCGGCGTGCTCGCGATCTCCATCCTGTCGGTGTACCTGCTGCTCGCGGCGCAGTTCCAGAGCTTTCGCGACCCGTTCGTGGTGCTCTTGGGCTCCGTCCCGCTGGCGCTCTCGGGCGCCTTGATCTTCACCTTCACGAATTTTGCCACCATCAACGTGTTCACGCAGATCGGCCTGATCACGCTCGTCGGGCTGGTGGCGAAAAACGGCATCCTGATCGTCGAGTTCGCGAACGACCTGCAAGAGCGCGGGCTCGGCCGCCTCGAGGCGGCCCGCGAGGCGGCGATGGTCCGCCTCCGCCCGGTCCTGATGACGACGATCGCGACGGTCGTCGGCCACCTGCCGCTCGTACTCGTCTCCGGACCGGGCGCCGGCGCGCGCAACTCGATCGGCTTCGTGCTCGTCGGCGGGATGATCATCGGCACGCTGTTCACGCTCGCCGCCGTGCCCGTCCTCTACGCGCTGTTCGCGAGCGAGAAGCAGGAGCGTCGGAGCGGGGTGATCGGCGCCGTGGTGGTGCCGGCCCCCGCCTCGGCTCGCTGACCGTCCGGTCGCCTGCGTTTCGATTCGCGCGCCCGAACTCACTCGGGACCCGGCGTCAGCACCTCGTCGCCCCGAGGCGGGCCGACGGCGAGCGCCTGCCCGTCGATGGTCGTG